>JACKEJ010000001.1 GCA_020633055.1 Sandaracinaceae bacterium
AAAGCGGCGGCCTGGTTCGCCGCGGAGAGCGCGTCGACCCGGAAGAAGGGTTCGCGTTCGTGAAGGCGCACCAGGCCGACCACGCGGTCGCGACGACGTGTCGCGTCCTGCGCCTGTCGAGGAGCGGCTACTACGCGTGGCTCGCGCGAGGGCCGTCCGCCCACGCACTGCGCGATGACGAGCTGCTGGGCTTCATCCGCAAGGCCCACGTGGGCTCGCGCGGCATCTACGGCGCACCTCGCATCCGCGCGGTGCTGCGACGGCAGGGCGTGCACGCGAGCCGCAAGCGCGTCGCGCGGCTCATGCGCGAGGCCGGCATCGTCGGCGTGACGCGGCGGTCCAAGCACCGGACCACGGTCCGCGACGACAAGCAGCGGCCTGCGCCCGACCTGGTCGACCGGAACTTCACGGCGGACGGGCCCAACAAGCTCTGGGTCGCCGACATCACCCACATCCCGACCCGCGCCGGGACGCTGTACCTGGCGATGGTCCTCGACGTGTGGAGCCGCAAGGTCGTCGGCTGGGCGACGGGCAGCAGCATGCCGGCCGAGCTCGTCATCGCCGCGTTCGACATGGCCGTCGCCCGTCGCCGCCCCAGGGAGGTCGTGCACCACTCCGACCAGGGCAGCCAGTACACCAGCGCCGCTTTCACGAAGCGCTGCAAGGCCCTCGGTGCCCACGTCTCGATGGGCTCGGTCGGTGACTGCTTCGACAACGCCATGGCCGAAAGCTTCTTCGCCACCCTCGAGGTCGAGCTGCTCGCGCTCGTCGGGACGTTCAGGACGCACGCAGTCGCCGAGGCCCACGTGTTCGAGTTCCTCGAGGGCTTCTACAACACCCGCCGCCTGCACAGCCGCCTCGGGATGCGGTCGCCGGTCGAGTTCGAGCAGGACGCGTCGAAACCCCCAGCCGTCCACAGCAATCCCCAGACCGTCGGTCTCCCCCCTGGACCCCCCTCGGCCCTCCCCGCGGCGGTAGTGCCGGTCGGGGCGCCTCAGGCTACTACTTGACACCCGGTGTCCACGAGAGCGGGGCAACCCCA
>JACKEJ010000002.1 GCA_020633055.1 Sandaracinaceae bacterium
ACGTCCACCGCCTCGCCGTGCGCGGCGAGGAGCGCGCGCGCCCGGGGGCCTTGCAGGTGGGCGAAGTGGAAGCGCCCGCGCCGGTCGAGGCGCAGCAGGGTGGCGACCAGGCGATTGCAGAACAGGCAGGTACCGTCGACCAAGATCACGCGCATGGAGAGACCACGCGCGCGGCGCCCGGATCGTTACGGCAGCGCGCTACGGCGCCAGCGAGGTGCGCGCGGCGGCGAGGTCGCCCACGCGGTCGTCGACGCGGTCGGGCGCGGCGCGGCGCTTCTTCAGCGCGTCGAGGCGGCGGCCCTCGTCGAGGACTCGCTGCGGCGGCATCTTGAGGTTCCAGACCAGACCCACCGCGGCCAGCGCGCGGAGCACGTAGTACGTGATGTCGATCTCGTACCAGTAGAAGCCCTGCCGGACGCTGTTCATGTAGTGGTGGTGGTTGTTGTGCCAGCCCTCGCCGAGGGTGAGCAGCGCGAGCCACAGGTTGTTGCGGCTGGTGTCCTTGGTCTCGAAGCGGCGGCCGCCCCACACGTGACAAAGCGAGTTGATCACGTACGTCGCGTGCCACGCCATCACCTGGCTCAGGAAGAAGCCGATGAACAGCCCCGGCCAGCCGAAGAACACGACGCTCGCGATGCCGAGCAGGACCGTCGGGACCAGGTGCCAGCGGTCGAGCCAGCGCAGCTCCGGGTACTTCGCGAAGTCCTGGATGCGCTTCCAGTCGGTCTCGCCGCTGTCGGCGAAGACCCAGCCGACGTGCGCGTGCCAGAAGCCGTCCTGCTCGGGCGAGTGGAGGTCGCGCTCGCCGTCGCTGTAGAGGTGGTGGGCGCGGTGGTGCGCCGCCCACCAGAGCGGCCCGCGCTGCGTCGAGGTGACCGCGCAGACGGCGAGCACGAACTGGAACCAGCGGCTGGTCTCGTAGGTCCGGTGCGAGAAGTAGCGGTGGTAGACCGCGGTGACCGCCCACATCCGGAACCAGAAGAGCCCCAGGCACAGCGCCACGGCCTGCCAGGTCACCCCCGACCAGAGCGCGAGGAACGGCATCAGGTGGACGATGAACCAGGGGATCGCGCTCTTGAAGTCGTATCGATGGGTGCGCGGCGTGGCGGGCATGAGCTCAAGCTAGGAGATCGCCTCGCGCCCCGCGGTCATCGTTCGGTCAGGTCAGGTCACCGTTTGGTCAGGGTCTGTCACGGGCTCGTAATTCCCCGAT
>JACKEJ010000003.1 GCA_020633055.1 Sandaracinaceae bacterium
CCCGGCTGCTCCATGTGCATCGCCATGAACGGCGACAACCTCGAGCCCGGGCAGTACGCCGTGAGCACGAGCAACCGCAACTTCGAGGGCCGTCAGGGCAAGGGTGGGCGCACCATCCTCGCCTCGCCGCTCACCGCCGCCGCAGCCGCCGTCACCGGCAAGGTCACGGACGTGCGCGAGCTGCTCGGCTGAGCCGCCGCCCTCCCCTTCCATCGTCACTTCGACCGAAAGCCACAGACCACCATGGCCAAGTTCACGACCCTCGAGTCCCACGTCGTCCCCCTCCCCGCGGAGAACGTCGACACCGACCAGATCATCCCCGCCCGCTTCCTCAAGGTCACCGACAAGGACGGCCTGGGCGCGAGCCTCTTCTGCGACTGGCGCTACCTGCCCGACGGCAGCGACAAGCCCGACTTCGTGCTGAACCAGCCCGAGAGTCAAGGGGCCTCCGTGCTCCTCGCCGGCGACAACTTCGGCTGCGGCAGCTCGCGCGAGCACGCGCCCTGGGCGCTCGTCGGGTGGGGCCTGCGCGCCATCATCACCACCAGCTTCGCGGACATCTTCAAGAGCAACTCCCTGAAGAACGGCCTGTTGCCCATCGAGGTCAGCAAGGACGTGCACAAGAAGCTCATGGCGACCGTCAACGCGGACCGCGCGGCGCGCGTCAAGATCGACCTCGAGTCGCAGACCCTGACGCTGCCCGACGGCGAGCAGGTGTCGTTCCCGGTCGACGGCTTCGCGAAACACTGCTTGCTCAACGGCATCGACCAGCTGGGCTACATCCTCGGCTTCGAGGAGCAGATCGCGAAGTACGAGCAGTCCCGCCCGTGAGCCGCCTCGGGCCGGTCTCCCTGGCCCGACCCCGTCCCCCGCAGCAGTAGAGCCTCCCACGATGAGCGACGCCGAAAGTCCACGCACTCCCTTGGTGCACGTCTACGACACGACCCTGCGCGATGGCACGCAGGGCGAGGGCATGAGCCTCTCGTGCGACGACAAGATCAAGATTGCGGAGCGCCTGGACGCGTTCGGGGTGGCGTTCATCGAGGGCGGCTGGCCGGGCAGCAACCCGAAGGACGTCGAGTTCTTCGAGCGGGCCCGCGAGCTGACGTGGACCAACGCGCGCATCACGGCCTTCGGCAGCACCCGGCGCGCCAACGTGCTGGCGGCGGAGGACCCCCAGCTGCAGAAGCTGGTCGAGGCGGGCACCTCGGTGTGCACCATCTTCGGCAAGACGTGGAACATGCACGTCACGGACATCCTGCGCACCTCGCTGGACACCAACCTCGAGATGATCGAGGACAGCCTGCGCTTTCTGGTGGAGGCCAAGCGTCACGCCATCTACGACGCCGAGCACTTCTTCGACGGCTACAAGGCGGACGCGGGCTACGCGCTGGCCACGCTGCGTGCCGCGCAGCGCGGTGGGGCCAGCACGCTGGTGCTGTGCGACACCAACGGCGGCTCCATGCCGTGGGAGGTCGACGAGATCGTGCGCGCCGTGCGCGCGGAGCTGGGCCCGGACATCGAGCTGGGGGCCCACGTGCACGACGACGGCGGGTGCGGCGTGGCCAACACGCTGGCCGCCGTGCGCGCGGGTGCGCGTCACGTGCAGGGCACCATCAACGGCTACGGTGAGCGCTGCGGCAACGCCAACCTGTGCGCCATCATCCCGGACATCGAGCTCAAGCTGGGGCTCACCTGCCTGCCTGCGGGGCGTCTGGGCGAGCTGTACGACCTGTCCCACTTCGTGGCGGAGGTGGCCAACGTGCCGGCCAACGAGCACG
>JACKEJ010000004.1:900000-1174658 GCA_020633055.1 Sandaracinaceae bacterium
CCAGCAACACGAGCGCCACCAGCGCCCCGCTCAGCCACGAGATGCGCTGCAGGTCGGCCTCCGCCACGCGCTTGTTCATGGCCGCGTTCCGCACCGGTCCGCTCACCACGACGCGCATGTCCGGCGCGCCCACGCGGGCCACGGCCTCGGCGCCGAGCGCCTCGGCGCGCCGGAGGACGTCTTCGGCCACCGTGACGTCGCGGGCCTCGCCGCGCAGCGACGCCTCCACGGCGCACACGTCACCGTCGTCGTTGCACAGCGCGCCCACGTCCACGTCGTCTGCCGTTCCGGTGCTTGTCCCGAGGGTCGTCACGGGCTCCCGCAGCAGGCGGCCGAGGTTGGCGAGGTCGGGCTGCGCGGCCAGCCGGGCGCGCACGTCGTCGAGATCGAGGTCCGGCGGCCGGTCGTCCAGCTGGACACAACCAGGCATGCGCTCGCACTGCTCCCACGCCACGATCCCCTCGAGCTGGTCGGCCCACCCCTCGAGCTCCGACGCAGGCACGATGAGCAGCTGCTTGGCGCGCAGGCGTTCGGCGCCGCGGCGCGCTTCGGCCCAGCGTACGTCGGGCCAGCGCACGAGCTCGTCCGCGAGCCAGCCCGCCACGCGCCGGTTCGCGGCCGGATCGGGCGAGGTCACCAGCAGCTGCAGGGGGGTGCCCGTGGTCCCCCGCTGCTCGAGCGCGGAGAGGTCGCGCATCGCCTCGCTGTCCGGGGGCAGCAGCGCCAGCAGGCGCGTGTCGAACGCGACGGTGGAGGCCCCCCACACGGCCAGCGCGCTCACGACCGCGAGGCACAGCAGGACCACCACGGGGGCCGTCTCACAGCGCGCGAGGTATCGACGACAGAGCGGCATCGGCGCGTACATAGCAAGACACAGTCCCGCTTCCATCTTGGGTGAATGTCGAATTGATGGCGCGTGACGACGATGCGTCGACCATCGTGACAGCGCGGCGTCTCAGTAGCACTACCGTGGCGTTTGCAAGCGGGTGGTCACGCGCCCGTCGCGCGGCACGCGTCGTGCTAGGAGGCGAGGGTCGTCATGCCCCACAGCGGTGTCCACGAACTGCCGACGGAGCGCTCCGTCACGCACGACAGCGACCTGCGGCGTGGCGCGCTCGCGAACCTGCTGGGCTTCGCAGTACGCGCGGGGCACCCGCTGTTGCTGGCGCTCACCACGCACCTCTACGGCGCCGGGCGCTGGGGTCTGTTCGTGGCAGCCCAAGCCGGTGTGATGCTCGCCGTACGCGTGGCGCTGCTGGGGTTCGACAAGGGGCTCCTCTACTGGTTGCCGCAGCGAGACCGCGCGGGGGCGCGCAGTGGTCTCGCTGGGATCGCAGCGGTCGCCGGCAGCTCCGCCCTGCTGCTCACGCTCCTCGCGGCCCTCGCGGCCGGGCCGCTGGCGGACTCGCGCGGGCTCCCCGAGGCTCGCCTCCCTTGGTCCTTGATGGCGCTCGGCATCTTGCCCCAGGCGGTGGGTGACTTCTTCGCGTACGCGAGCGTGGCGCGCCGCCGGCCCGAGGTGCTCGTGCTGGTGCGCGAAGTGGTGCTCCCGTTCAGCCTCGTCGGGGCGGCCATCGCGCTGCACGCGCTCGGCCTCGAAGAGCTGGGGCTGGCCTGGGCGTTCCTCGCGTCGCAGTGCCTGGGCGCCGTGGCGGCTGCGGTCGCCTACTGGCGCTGCGTCGGCCGCTTCGACGAGGGCGACCGCCAGCGTGAGCTCAGCTCCGGGTTCGTGCGGTATGCGCTGCCGCTCGGGGCGGCGGAGACGCTCAACGTGCTGCTCTTCCGACTGGACGCCCTGGTGCTGGCCGCGCTGGTGGACCCCGCCCTCGTCGGCGTGTACGGGGTGGTCACCCAGTTCGGCAACACCGTGCGCGGCGCGCGCGCGTCGTTCGAGCCCGTGGTGCACGCGGTCGCGGCGGACATGGCCACCGCCCCACGCGGTGAGCGCGTCCGCGAGGGCTTCGGGTTGGCCAGCAGCCTGGTGTTCGCGACCCAGCTCCCGCTCGCGTTCGCGGCGGTGATGCTCGCGCCGCTCGTGCTGCCCTGGTTCGGCCCCGGCTTCGAGCGTGGTCAGACGGCCGTGGTGATTGCCTGTGTCGGGTGGACGTTGAACGGCCTGCTCGGGCTCGCCGGACCCGTGGTGAGCGGCTTCGGGGGTAGCCGCGTGACCCTCCTCGTCGGGCTCGCCACGCTCGGCGTCCTGGGCGCGCTGCTGGGCGTGCTCGTGCCGCCCTACGGCGTGGACGGCGCTGCGCTCGCCGTCGCGCTCGCGTTCGTGCTGCAAGGACTCCTCCAATGCGCGGCGATGCGCGCGTTGACCGGGAGCTGGGGCCTGTCCGAGGCGATGCTTCCGCTGCTCACGCGTGGGGCCACCGCGACGGCAGCGGCGCTCCTCACCCTCGCGCTGCTCGAGGGTGAAGCCCCCCACCCCGCCGCGCGCGCGTGCGCCACCGCGGTGTTCGCGCTGTTCTTTCTCCCGGCCGCGCTGCGTGTCTATCGGCGTCCGAAGCCGGTCGACAGCCGCGCCATCGAGGTACCCGCATGAAGGTCTTGGATGTGAACGAGTTCTTCGCCGACCGCGGCGGGGGCGTCCGTACGTACGTACACCGCAAGCTCGAAGCCGGCGCCGCGCGCGGCGTGTCGGTGGTGGTGGTGGCCCCCGGTCCGGAGGACCGCGTGGAGCAACGCTACGGAGGCAAGGTGGTGTGGGTGAGGAGCCCCACCATGCCGCTGGACTCGCGCTACCACGTGCTCGCGCGAGAGCGCGCCGTGCACGCCGTCATCGCGCAGGAGCGCCCAGACGTGATCGAAGGCTCGAGCCCGTGGTCGGGAGGCTGGTTCGCGGCGCGCGCGCCCGGTCGCGCCCCACGCGTGCTGGTCTTCCACCAAGACGCCGTGGCGGTGTACGGGCACAGCCTGCTCGACGGCGCGCTGCGACCCGACACCGTGGACCGCGCTGCGCTCCCCTACTGGCGCTACCTGCGGCAGCTGTCGAGGCACTTCGACCGCACCGTGGTGAGCGGCGCGTGGCTGGCGCAGCGGCTCGCGCGCTTCGGGGTGCACGCGCCGACCACGGTGCGCTTCGGCGTGGACCGGCAGCGCTTCGCCCAAGCCCAGGCGTCTACTACGCGACGCGCCGACCTGCTGGCGCGCTGTGGGCTCTCCCCGCGGGCGACGCTGCTGCTGGCGGTGAGCCGCCTGCATCCGGAGAAGCGCGTCGGCACCCTGATGGACGCGGTCGGGCACCTGCAGGGTTCACCCGTGTTCCCGCACGGCGTGGGGCTCGCCATCGTGGGGGACGGCCCGCTCGCGCCGTACTACCGCCGGCGCGCCGCCGCGACCGCGGGCGTGCACCTGGTGGGCTTCGTGGACGAGCCCGGTGCGCTGCCGGAGATGATGGCCAGCGCCGACGCGTTCGTGCACGGCTCGTCGGCCGAGACGTACGGTTTGGTGGTGGGCGAGGCGCTGGCGGCGGGGCTGCCCCTGGTGGTGCCGGACGCGGGCGGCGCGGCCGAGCTCGCGGGTGCGGAGTACGCGGAGCGCTATCGCGCAGGCGACGCAGCGGGTTGCGCGGACGCCATCGAGCGCCTCGGCGCGCGGGACCCCGTGCGCATGCGCGCCGCCGCGAGGCGCGCGGGTCAGACGCAGGTGCTGGACGCCGCCGGTCACTTCGACGAGCTGTTCAGCACGTACGAGGCGCTCGCGGGCGCGAGACGACCCGACCTCGCGCCGCCCCTGACGCTGGCGGCCGCGCGTGCGACGAGGGCGGGCTGAGTGCCACACGACGTCGCCTGGTTCGTGCATGGGCGTGGCCGCGGTCACGCGGCGCGCGCGCTCCACTGCGTGCCGCACCTGAGGGGCGCGGGCGTGCGCGTCCACGTCCACGCCGGCCGCGAGGCGCGCGAGATGCTCCGGGTTCTGCAGAACTGCGAGGCGATGGACACGTGCGGTCCCGGGCCGCGCTTGCTGCGCCGCTTCGCGACCCGGGTCGCGCGCGACGTGGCCGTGCTCAGACGCACCCGACCTCGGCTGGTGGTCTGTGACGGTGATGGCCCCTCGCTGCACGCTGCAGCAGCCCTCGGCATCCCCACCGTGTCGGTGGGACACGGCTCGCTCTATGCCACCTGTCGGCTGCCTGCGACGCTCCCACCCGCGCGACGGACGCGCGAAGCGCTCAACGCTGCCAGCTCGTCGTGGTGCGCGACGCGGCGCGTCGTCGTGCACTTCGCGCCAGCGGTACCGTTCGTGCCCCGCACCGCCGTGGCGCGCCCGGACCTGCCCGTGTGGCTCGACGGAACCCCCACGAACGATGGGTACGTGCTCGCGTACTTCCGCGATGGCGACGGGCGTCCCTGGCTCGAGCACCTGGTCGCGCGCGGCGAGCGCGTGGTGCTGTTCGGAGACGCACGGCACGCCCCACGTGGCGTCGAGGTGCGTCGCCCGCACGCCGAGGACTTCGCAACGCATCTGCTGCGCTGCCGCGCCGTCATCTCTTCGGCGGGGAACCACCTCCCGGCCGAGTGCGGCATGCTCGGCAAGCCGTTGCTGGCCACGTACGCCCGTGGTGACGCGGAGCACCGCATGAACGCCACTTTGATCGAGGAGGCAGGGATCGGCGTGGCAGCGCCCGTAGAACGCGCCGACCCGCAGCGGGTGGCCGCGTGGCTGGACGGTCCGCCCCGCGTACCCGACGTCCACGCGCGCATCCGCGCCATGGAGCCCGCGTCGCGCGTGCTGACGCGCACCGCGCTCGAGCTGCTGGTGTAGAGGGCTGCGGTCGAGCAGGCGACGCGAGCCCTACGCAACACGCGCGCCGCGAGCCACGCGTGGCGCCCATCGCGCGTCGTGCCGGGTGACGCGCTCGAACGCTGCGGGCGTTACAGCACGTCGGCGGAGCCGGCGCGGAGGTCAAGCTCCGTGCGCCGCACGGGTTGCACCAGCCGCGGCACGGACGGCCGGACGCGTCCGTCGACCATGGGAGTCCACGACTCTCGCTGCCCCGCGCGGCCCACGCCGATGCCCTCGTACTCGAAGCCCAACGCGCTCAGGTCGTAGCTCGACCACACGTTGCGTCCATCGACGATGAGGGGACGCGCCATGCGCTGCCGCATCAGGTCGAAGTCGGGGTTCTGATACTCGCGCCACTCGGTGTGGAGCGCGAGCGCGTCTGCGCCGTTCAGCGCGTCGTAGGGCGACTGCACCAGCTCGACGCGGTCACGACGCAGCCGTCGGAACTCGTCGAGAGCCTTGGGGTCGTGCGCCACGATGTGCGCCCCCTCGCTGAGGAGCACGTCGATGGTGGTGAGCGCGGGAGCCTCGCGCGTGTCGTCCGTCTCGGGCTTGAAGGCCAGGCCCCACACGGCGATGCGCCGCCCCCGCAGGTCGCCGCCGAAGCGCGCGCGCAGCTTGGCGGCGATGACCGTCTTCTGGCGCTCGTTCACGCGGTGCGTCGCGTCGGCCAGCTCCATCGACACGCCGAAGTCGCGGCCCGCGACGCTGAGCGCCTGCACGTCCTTGGGGAAGCACGAGCCGCCGTAGCCCGCTCCGGCGTGCAGGAACTTGTCCCCGATGCGGCTGTCGGCGCCCACCGCCTGGCGCACGTCGTGGATGTCCGCGCCGGCCGCGTCGGCCAGCAGCGCCACCTCGTTCATGAACGAGATGCGCATCGCCAGCATGGTGTTCGAGACGTACTTGGTGAGCTCGGCGGAGGCCGGCGTCATCCACAACAGGCGGCTGCCCGACAGACAGTACGGGTGGTACAGGCGCTCCATGAGCGCGATCACGCCGCGGTCGTCTCCGGCGTAGCCCACCACGATTCGCTCCGGTCGCAGGAAGTCCGCGAGGGCCGCGCCCTCTTTCAAGAACTCCGGGTTGCTGACCACGTGCACCGGGTGCGTCGCGTGCTGGACGATGCGACGCACCCGCTCGTTGGTGCCCACGGGCACGGTGCTCTTCAACACCAGCACGACGCTCTTGCGCGCGTACTGCGCCACCGTCTCGGCCGCGGCGTCGACGTGGCGCATGTCCGCCCCTCCGTCGCGCCGCCCAGGCGTACCGACCGTGAGAAAGACCACATCGGCCCCCAGCACCGCAGCGGCGGTGTCGATCGAGAACGTGAGGCGCCCAGAGGAGAGGTTGGCGCGCACCATCGACTCGAGCCCAGGCTCGTAGATGGGCACCTCCCCACGGGCGAGCGAAGCGACCTTCGCCGCGTCGCGATCCACGCAGGCCACGGTGTTGCCAGCTTCGGCCAAGCAAGCCCCTGTGACCAGTCCCACGTATCCAGAGCCAATGACGGTGACGTGCATGCGGTACCTCGGCGCGAGTCACGGCTCGCTCAGTACCGGCTTGTAGAGCGCAGACACGACGACGACGTGGACGTTCGGCAACGTTCCCGCGTCGCGCGTTCAGACGCCCATGCGCACGAGGGCCACCCAGCCGACGATGACGAGCACGCCCACCAGCGCCATCGTGAGCGGGTCACTCACCAGCCACGGAAACGTCATCAGCACGGCACCCGCGAGCATGTGTGGGAAGCGCGCCATGCGGCGCCCATAGACGAAGCCCACGAAGCCGATCGCACCGAAGACGAAGGAGATCAGCATGGACGTGGGATCGAAGGACATCGCACGGGGGAAACACCGCAGGCGCGCACCTCATTCCACGTCACGCAGATGCCGTCTTCGTGCACGTTCGGTCGCACGCCAAGAGCAGTCGTTGCCCACGTGAGCGAGTCGGTTGATATAGGGTGCGCGACCCACGGAGACCCGCATGCCCACCCTCGGACGTCGACACTTCCTGCGCCTCACCGGACTCACCGCCACGGGCCTCGCGCTGCCCGGCTGCATCACGAAGGCCCTCGAGATCCCCGCCCACAGCTGCTCGCGCTCGCTGATGGACGTGGAGCACGTGGTCATTCTGCTGCAGGAGAACCGCGCCTTCGATCACTACTTCGGGACCATGGCCGGTGTGCGCGGCTTCGGGGACCGCTTCACCGCGCCCGTCGCCGACGCCCCTTCGCTGTGGCACCAGCGCGACGGAGACGGGAACGTCGTGCTCCCATACCACCTGGACGAGACCGCCGGGAACGCGCAGCGGGTCGAGGGCACGCCCCACAGCTTCGTGGACGCGCAGCTGGCCTGGAACCACGGGCGCTACGGGCGCTGGGCGTCGTGGAAGTCGGAGCGCGCGATGGGCTACTACACGCAGCAGGAGCTGCCGTTCCAGTTCGCGCTGGCCGAGGCCTTCACGCTCTGCGACGCGTATTTCTGCGGGATGCACGCGGGCACCAACCCGAACCGGCTGGTCGCCTTCACCGGCACCAACGACCCCACGGGCGAGCAAGGGGGTCCTGCGGTCGACAACTCGCACGACACGCTGGGCGACCCGGCCGAGGGCTACACGTGGACCACCTACGCCGAGCGCCTCCAGGACGCCGGGGTGTCCTGGAAGGTCTACCAGGACATGGCGGACAACTTCACGGACAACCCGCTGGTCGGCTTCCAGAGCTTTCGAACAGCAGAGCGGGACGACCCGAGCTCGCCGCTCGCCCGCCTGGGCGTCTCCACCACGCTGACCAACGACGACCTCGAGGGGCTCCGCGCGGACGTGCTGGCGGGGCAGCTGCCGAGCGTGTCGTGGATCATCGGCCCGGCGGAGTACTCGGAGCACCCGGGCCCCTCGTGCCCGGCGCAGGGCGCGGTGTACGTGCAGCAGGTGCTGGAGGCGCTCACGGCCGATCCCGAGACGTGGAGCAAGACGGTGCTGCTCGTGACGTTCGACGAGAACGACGGCTTCTTCGACCACGTGCCGCCGCCCTGCGCGCCCTCCGCGCGGCGCGATGGCACCGTGATGGGCGCGAGCACCGTGGACGACAGCGCCGAGCGCCACGAAGCGGCGGCGGTGATCTTCGGCGGCGCGCCTCCCTATGGCCCGGGTCCGCGCGTGCCCATGTGGGTGGTGTCGCCCTTCAGCCGCGGGGGCTGGGTGTGCTCCGAGAACCTGGACCACACGTCCATCCTGCGCTTCCTCGAGGCGCGCTTCGGGGTGGAAGAGCCCAACATCAGCGCGTTCCGGCGCGCGTTCTCGGGCGACCTGTGCAGCGCGTTCGACTTCGAGAACCCCAACGACGACGCCGTGCCGCCGCTCGCAGGCTACACGCGCGCCGAGGCTTCGCAGCTGCGGGATTCGCAGGAGCTGCTGGATCCCGTCCCCGCACCCACCGGCGCGGCGGGTGCGATGCCGCGCCAAGCGCAGGGGACCCGCCCGTCGCGCGCGCTGCCGTATGCCCTGTACGTCGATGCCGAGGTGGGCGCCGAGCCCCAGGGCGTGCAACTCGACTTCCTGAACCATGGTCGTGTGGGTGCGGTGTTCCACGTCTACGACCATCTGCACCTCGAAGACATCCCGCGCCGCTACGCGGTCGGCTCCGGCGACGCGCTCTCGGACACCATCCCCGTGACCGATCCGGGTGGAGCCTACGAGCTGACCATCCTCGGCCCCAACGGCTTCTTCCGCTGGCTGCGCGGCGCGGCGAGCGCCACCTCGGAGACGCAGGGACTGGAGGTCGAGGCGCGCTACCGTGGGCAGACGGAGACGCTGGAGCTGACGCTACACAACCGCAGCGAGCGCGCGCAGACGTGCTTGGTGAGCGCCCGCGCATACACGGACCCCAGCCCCGTGCGCGTCGAGGTCCGGGCACGCGGCCAGCAGACGCTGCGGCTCGACGTTTCGGCGGCGGGGCGCTGGTACGACTACGAGGTCACCGTGGCAGACGACGCGACGTTCGCGCGACGGGTCGCCGGACGCATCGAGAACGGCCTGCCCAGCATCAGCGACCCCGCCTTCGGCACGACGTGAGCGCGCGCCATCCCTCCCCACGTGCGCGGCTCGCTGGCGGCGCACGTGGGGCGATGATCTGGCCGCTACGAGCCGGAAGTGAACGCCCCGTAGGCGACCACCGCGAGCAGCAGCGCCGCCATCACCAGCAGCGGCCACAAGGCGTTGAGCTCGGATGACGGCGCGCTGACGCGCGGGGCGTCGGAGGCATCGGTCGTGGGCGCGAGCGGTTCGAGCCCGTCACGGTCACGATCACCCGTCGCGCCGGCTGGTGTGGCGGGCGAGACCGGGGGAGCGCCGCCGGGCTCCGATGGAACCGACTCGGCGCGATGCACGACGGCCGCCTCGTGCGGAACGGGCTGGGACTGCGCGCTGCGTGTCGCGGAGCCGCGCGACGGTGGGGACGGAGCCTTGGATACTCGGCTCTTGGACTTGGACATGTTGGACCTCGGACAGCGGCTCGACGTCGGAGACGCTGCGGAATGGAGTGAGAGGGGGTGGTTGGGCACGACGAGGTCGGGCCTCGGACGAGGCCACCTCCGGGTCACGCGGCTCGACGAAGCGAGCGCGTCAGAACCACAGCGGGCGCCGCCCAGGGAACGCACGACGGACGTGCCGCGCGCGAACGAGACGAGGAGACCTCGCGGCCCTGGGTTGCGCGTCTCAGGCGCGCGCTGCGGCCGCGGGTTCGAGTCGACCCCGTTGGCGACCGGGACGAGCGCGCTCGAGCGCGCGTCGTAGGTCCACGGGGCGCGCGGCGACCGTGGCCATGCGCGAGGGGACGCGCGCATCGACGGGGCCGTGACAGGAGCTTCGCAGAGTCCGTGGGCCGCGCTGCGGCGTGCGCACGACCGTGGTCCCACGTTCGTCCGCGTCTGCCGAGGCGTCGCGCGATGGCCGCACATCGAGGCTGACGCGCTCGCTCTCGATGACCCGTGCGCCCTGCTGCGGTGGCGCGCTGACCGTACTGATGCTGCGGATGTCGGGCGCCTGCAGCCCGTGCGGAGGCGCACCGAGCAGGCCGTACACGGCGGCGGCCACCCAACACGACAACGCGACGACACACGCCCGGATCACGGCCGTGACTCTACCGCCGCGCGGCGACGTCGCAAGGCGCTCGCGAGGCCCTATGCGGGCATCGTGACCAGCGGGGTACCCAGCGCGTCCAGCACGGCGCGCCCCAGCGCGAGCAGACGGCCGTCGTCGCCGCGCTTGCCCACCAGCTGCACACCCAGCGGCCGCCCACCCACCATGACGGGGAGCGTCAACGCCGGGTTGCCGCTGGCGTTGAGCGCCGCCGTCCACGCGCCCAGCAGCGCAGCCCGGTCGAAGCGCTCGGCGGCCCCACAGCGCGCGAGCTCGCCCACGCGCAGGGGAGGCACGGCAACGGTCGGGACCACCCACAGGTCCGTGTCCGCCAAGAGCGCGTCCACCCGCTGCGCGATGCTGTGCCGGGCGTGCATGGCATGCGCCTTGTGCACGTCGCGGCCCGCGTCGCGCAGCCAGCGCGTGGTCGGTTGGAGCAGGCGCGCGGAGATGACCGGCTGCGCCGCCACGAGGTACTGGAAGATGGGCAGGAACTCCGCGACGGTTCCCTCGAGCGCCGGCGCGGCCTGGACGCGATGACCTAGCTCGCCGAGCACACGCGCGACGACGTCCACGGCCGTGACCACATCGGGGTGCGTCTCGACCAGCGGGCTCTCGACCGTGGTGGCCACACGCAAGGACGGTACGTCACCCCAGCAGGCGTTGGAGAAGCCCCCGTGCGGATCGCCCGCGAGCACGTCCAGCAGGGCTGCGGCGTCCGGCACGCTGCGCGCGATGGGCCCGATGACCGAGATGCCGATGGTGTCGAAGGTGTCCATGGGGTTGGGCACCAGGCCGCGCGTGGTCTTGAGGCCCACCAACCCGCAGAACGCGGCGGGGATGCGAATGGACCCGGCGCCGTCGCTCCCGGGCGCGATCGGCAGGAGGCCCCCGGCGACGGCAGCCGCCGAGCCTCCGGACGAGCCGCCCGCCGTGAGCTCGAGGTCCCACGGGTTGCGCGTGGGCGGGCCGAGGTCGGTCTCGACGAACGGCAGGATGGCCAGCTCGGAGGTGGTGAGCTTGCCCGTGATGACCAGGCCCGCGCGGCGCACGGCAGCGCTGGTGGCGTCATCGAAGGGTGACCACATGTGCCGCCACGCGCGGGACCCCATGCGCGCGGGAGCGCCCGCCGTGAAGTGGAGATCCTTCAGCCCCGTGGGCAGCCCCCAGAGCGGGCCACGCGGCTGATGGGGGTCACGTCGTCGCTGTCGGTCGAGCGCCCGCGCCGCCGCGAGCGCCCGCTCGGCCCCCACGTGCGCGAACGCCCCCAGCGCGCCGTCGCGCGCCTCGATGCGCGTGAGATAAGCCGCAGTCAGCGCCTCGCACGTGAGCTCCCCCCGTCGCAGCAGCGCCGCTTGGTCGAGCGCCGACAGCGCCAGCAGCTCGCGCAGCGGCCCGCCGCCGCTCATCCCAGCTCGCCGCGCAGGTACTTCCCGATCAGCGTCGCGCTCTCGTCGTAGCTGCGCTGCAGCGCGCTGCGCACGAAGGCCTCGACCACCTTGCCCACGCCCAGCGGGATCTTCGCGTCGATGTCGAAGTGGACGATGCGCGTGAGCTTGTCGGCACCGAGGGGCTCCACCGCCTGGTAGCCGGTGATCGTGATGTTGCCCTTCGAAGGATGCACCACGAAGTCGTAGCGGCCGGTAGCCGCGTCGGTCTGCCCCTTCTCGTGGAAGTGCAGGTCGTCCCCCATGACCTTCCGCACGACGGCCGGCACGTCCGTGCTGGGCCAGGTCTTCACCTCACGCTCGCCCGTGGTCGGGTCGCGCTTGATGAGCTGGTAGCGCATGTCGAGCAGCTTGTGGATGGTCTCCTGGTAGTGCTCGTTCCAGTGGACGCGCTCCATGAAGTGAGCGGGGTTGGTGGGGATCTCGTGGCGCAGCGTGACCTGGGTGGACATGGGCTGGCTTCATACCCGTGCGGCGCAATGCTGCGTAGCCCCAAACAAGGATATTGTGGACCACTGACGGGAATGTGACGCTGCCATGACGGAGTGTACACATAGCGACCTCAGCATGCCGGACCTGCCCCCCAACCCACGACCGCGCCCATTTCGCACGCTCCTCGCCGAGCACCAGGCGCGCGACTATGACGAGCTGGACGACGGACGCGGCATGGTGCGGCTCTGGCACCTGGGGCATCGCATCGGCGTGTTCGAGTCGTCGGGGTCCCTACACGAGAGCCACGCCGCGTTCATCATCCAGTACCACGCGCGGCACATCGAGGCCTACGCGCGCCCCTGGTACACCTTCGGGAACTGGATGACGCTCAAGGCCTACACGCCAGACGTCCGCCGGCTGCTGACCGACTGGCAGGCGTCGCAGCGCTATGACGGAATCTACGTCGCACACGACTCGCGGCTGCTCGCCATGAGCATCGGCATGGCGAACAGCGTGCTCGACAACAGCGTGAAGGTGGTCCCCAACGAAGAAGCGCTGGACGACATCCTGATCGAGGTTCGCAAGCAGACGGGGACGTGACATGGCCTGGAACACGGTACCCTGAGGCATGACGTCGGAACGGCTCACCCAGCGCCCCCCTGCGCGCCCCTTCCGCACGCTGCTGGCTGAGCACCAGGGGCGCGACTACGACGAGCTCGACGACGGCCGCGGCAAGGTGCGCATGTGGCACCTCGGTCATCACATCGGGGTGTTCGAGTCGTCCGGCAACATCTGCGAGGCCCACTCGGACTTCATCATCGCGTACCACCAGAAACACATCGAGGCCTTCCCACGCCCTTGGTACACGTTCGGGAACTGGATGACGCTGCTGGGATACACGCCCGAGGTGCGGCGCACGCTGACCGAGTGGCAGCGCGAGGCCAAGTACGACGGGCTGCACGTGGCCCACAACTCGCGCCTGCTGGCCATGAGCATCGGCGTGGCGAACGCGGTCCTGGAGAACACGGTCGAGGTGGTCGTCGAGGAGGAGCTCCTGGACGACGTGCTGGTCGCGGTGCGCAAGCGCATCGGCGTCTGACCGCGTATCCGCCGTCAGGGAGACGCGAGTGTGCCGAACGGGCGCGCCTGCAGGAACACCACACGACCGTCGGGCAAGATCGCCAGCTCCACGTCGAACGCGCCGGCTTCGTCGCCACGGGCGCGGTAGAGCGCTCGTAGGCCCGTGTCGAGCGTGCGCAGGTCGTCCCGCAGGCGACGCGCCACCGGTGGGTCGAGCAGCCGCGCACGTGCTGTGGACGCACCGTTCACCAGCTCGGGCGCGCTGCCCAGGTAGAGCAGCCACTGCTCCGCCGTCCCCTCGCCTGCCGTCACCGACGACCCCGCTGCGGCGAGGTTCAGCACGTACCCCGCGCGGTGGCCGTAGGGGTTCTCGGTGATGGCCACGCCCAGGGCGCGCGCGGATGCGAGGAACGGCTGCACCAGCACGGCCATCCCCACGTCGCGCTCGGGCACCCCGGCCCGGGCACGCTCCGCACGAGCGCGCACCGAGAACGCGCTCCGCCACACGCGCAGCAGCCCATCCCGGAGCGCCTCCGCGTCACGCGCGTCCACCACCACCGACTCGTACAGGCCCGCGCCGCTGAAGCCGGGGAGGTCTTCCGCGTTGGCGCTGGAGCGCAGGATCACGCGCTCTGCCCCGAGCGCGCGGGCGCGCTGCGCCAGGTCGTCGACCAAGCCCTGCTCAGGCGCCCGCAAGGTCGGAGGGCTCGCGACGAGGTCTCCGCGATGGCGAACGAAGTGGCCTATCGGCACGACGAAGCCGTCCAGCACGGGCAGCCCCAGGCGCCGCACCTCCGCCAGCTGGGCCGCCTTGACGCCCACGCGTCCCACGTCCGCCAGCGTGAGCCCCGCCAGTGACACGAGCGCCATGGCATCGGCGTCCAGCGGTGGGACGCGTACCGCGGCGGTCGCGGACGGCTGTGCAGCCGAAGAGACGGGCTCGAGCGAGAAGCCCCGCGCGCCCACCACCAGCCGCGCCGTCCGCCCCTCGAGCGCGAGCCACGCAGGATCCGTGAGCACGCCGCGGAGCGCCATGGTGGGCGTGGCGCGCGCAGCCGAGAGCACCGCCACGTGCGAGAGGGGCGTCTGCAGCTCGGCCGTCACGAGGCCGCGTACGGGGGGCAGGTCGATGGGTGTTGTGGCGGTCACGAGGAGCTCGTCCCCACGCAGCGCGTCGACGTCGAGCGCGCCGCGCACGAAGCGCACCACCCCCTCGGCCTGCCCGCGCGTCACGGGTTGGTAGCGCACCGCCCCCCACAGGGTCGACGCGTCCAGGACGGGCAGCCGGGCGCGCGCCGCGCCGTCCAGCTGATGCGCGCTGCGCGGGTGGAAGCGCAGGCGCTCCCCCGCGAAGTGTCGTGCAGCGACGCGCGCGAGCATGGACGCGATCTCGTCGGCCCCGAGCGTGTCGGCCGGCCCCAGCTCGAACGCCCACAGGTCGCCGTCCACGAAGTGCACCAGCGAACCCAGCACGTAGTCACGGTCGGCGCGCAGGTAGTTGCGTGTGCCGAACTCGCGCAGCGTCGGATAGCGCCCCTGCTCCTCGGGGTGCAGGTGCAGCACGAACGCGTGGTGCAGCGGCCAGCGCTCCGACTGGCAAAAGTGGAGCTCCTCGCGGCGCCGGTCCCAGACCACCTTGACCACCTCGGTGTGCGCCACCGCGTGCTCGTCCGAGGGCGCCGCCAGCCGCGCCCACGCCTGCGCGTCCGGCACCGACGGCAGCGCGTCCAACGTCGGGTCGGCCGCGCCCAGCACGAGCGGCACCACCGCTCCCACCGGCGCGCCCATGGACGCCGCATCCTCAACCGCGCCAGGCCCCGCGCCCCCTGACCCACCTCCCGCTCCTGCCACGACCGCCGACCCACCCGCGCCCGCACCAGGGTCCCGAGCGCCCGGCTCACCCTCCGCACCGCACGACCAGAGCAGACTCACCGCCAGCCACGCGCAACCCAGCCGAACGTGGCGACACCAACGCATGCGCCGAAGCCTATCGCGCAAGAGCGCCCCGCCCCAGCCGCGAGCCCACACACTCAAAGCCCGACCCCACCAGCCCATCCCAGCCCCCATCGCGAGCCCCGAGCCCACACACTCAAAGCCCGACCCCACCAGCCCATCTCCGTCCCAGCCACGAGCCACGAGCCCCCCGCCCCGAAGCCGGATCCCACGCGTCCATCCCGCGCCCCGTCGCGAGCCCCGAGCAGAGACGTCGCCGAGGGAGAGGGGCGGGCCGCGCACGGGTGTCGGGGGGGCCCCATTCCAAGCGCCTCGGCGCGCCGGAATGGGGGAGGCACCGCAGGGAGCGCCTGCGCGACCGAGCCCGTGCGCGGCCCGCCCCTCTCCCGCTCACGATCACGTCATCAAACCGGCTACCCCCCACGGAGCCCACAGGACCCGTGAGAACCGGCGCCCCGCTTCCATTTTGACTCAGAAACGCTACCCTCCTGCGGCGCCGACCGCAGTGGACGGTCGCTCCCACCAAGAAGACCAAAGGCTAGTTGTGGCGGACACCATTCCTTCGCGCCTCCTCGGGCAGGCCAACACTCGACCCTCCGCACCCGCTTACTACGTGCGCGACGCCGGCGTCTGGCGCGCCACCAGCTGGGGCACCTACTCGGACCAGGTGAAGCAAGCAGGCCGCGCCCTCGTGGCGCTCGGTCTCGACGTGGGCTCCACCACGACCATCCTCGGCTTCAACCGGCCCGAGTGGGTCATCATGAACGTCGCCACGATGGGCATCGGCGGCGCCGCAGCGGGCATCTACACCACGTGCTCCCCAGTCGAGGTGGCCTACATCGTCAACCACTCGGAGGCGCCGCTCATCCTGGTGGAAAACGAGGACCAGTGGCTCAAGGTGAAGGCCGAGCGCGCCAACCTGCCGCTGCTGAAGCACGTCGTCACCATGAAGGGCGCCCCGCGCATCGCCGACGACATGGTCATGACCTGGGACGAGTTCATGGCCAAGGGCGACGCCGTGCCCGAGAGCGACTACCTCGAGCGCGTCCATGCGCTGAAGCCCGAGAGCCTGGCCACCTTCATCTACACCTCCGGCACCACGGGCCCCCCCAAGGGCGTGATGCTCTCGCACGAGAACCTGGCGTGGACCGCGGCCGCCGCGCGCGACATGAACGACCTGCGCAGCTCCGACGTGAGCCTGTCCTACTTGCCGCTGAGCCACATCGCCGAGCAGATGTTCACGGTCCACGCGCCCATCACCACCGGCGCGCGCGTGTACTTCGCGGAGTCGATCGACGCCGTGCCGGAGAACCTCAAGGAGGTGCAGCCCACGCTCTTCTTCGGCGTGCCGCGCATCTGGGAGAAGTTCCACGCGGGCATCAGCAGCAAGCTCAAGCTCGCCACGGGCCCCAAGGCCAAGCTGGTGGAGTGGGCCATGAAGGTGGGCCGTGAGGCCAACCTCACGCCGCACGGCAACAAGGGCCTGCAGTACAAGCTGGCGCAGAAGCTCATCTATTCGAAGCTCAAGCCCGCCATCGGCCTCGCCCGCGCGCGCATCTGCGTCAGCGGTGCCGCGCCCATCGCGCAGGAGGTGCTCGAGTTCTTCGCCAGCCTCGACGTCATCGTGCTCGAGGTCTACGGCCAGTCCGAGGACACCGGCCCCACCTCGTTCAACATGCCGGACAACTACCGCTTCGGCAGCGTCGGCCCGGCCGTCAAGGGCGTGGACGTGAAGATCGCAGAGGACGGCGAGATCCTCGTGCGCGGGCCCAACCTGTTCATGGGCTACTACAAGGACAAGGAGGCCACCGACGAGACCCTCGTGGACGGCTGGCTGCACTCCGGCGACCTGGGCGAGTTCCGCGACGGCTTCCTGTACATCACGGGGCGCAAGAAGGACATCATCATCACGGCCGGCGGCAAGAACATCGCCCCGAAGAACATCGAGGCCTCGCTCAAGAACCACGAGCTCATCAACGAGGCCGTGGTCATCGGCGACCGGCGCAAGTACCTCACCGTGGTCGTCACGCTGGACCCGGAGGCGTCGGCGGCCTGGGCCAAGGAGCGGGGCCTGTCGCTCGAGGGCCTGGGCGAGCACCCCACCCTGCGCGCCGAGATCCAGAGCGCCGTCGATCACGTCAACACCGAGCTGGCGCGCGTCGAGCAGATCAAGAAGTTCAAGGTGCTGGCCCGCAACCTGACCATCGAGGACGGCGAGCTGACCCCCACGCTCAAGGTCAAGCGCAAGAAGGTCTACGACCACTTCGCGACGGACATCGAGTCCATGTACGAAGGCGCCTGAGGCGGGCCGCGCCATGCGCCGGCTGATCGTCGAGTCCGAGGCCTCCCGGCAGGTGGACGCCCCCCTGCCGGACGTGCGCGCGCTGTTGTCGGACTTTCCGCGCGCCATGCGCCTGCTCCCGATGGTGGGGCTGGTACAGGCGCTGCCGGCCGACGACGCGGCGTACGTGGCTGGGCGTGAGCGCTTCCGCGTGCACCTCGGCCCGTTCGGCGTGGGCGGCTTCCGCGGCACGCTGCGCCTGGTGGTCGACGTGGTGCGCGAAGCCACGGAGGACCGCTACGCGCTGCAGGTCACCACGGTGGCGGGCGAGGGCAACACCGACGCTTCGATCGACTTCGTGGCGCGCGGCGTACTGGGAGGAACCAACGTTCACTGCCACGTGTGGGCTGCGCCCCGCAAGGACATCCCGGCCATGCTTCCCCTCGGCATCGTACGGCGTGCGGCCAGCCGCGTGTTGGAAGCTGCGCTCAGCGAGGGACTCGAGGGGCTGTGGCGGCAGGTGTGCGTGGACGAGCTGGAGTACGAGCCGACCGAAGGTCCGGTACCCTCGTAGCCTGACGCCCCCGTGCAGCGAGTCGACGCATGGGCGTGGCCGCCAGTGGCTGGAGGCCGCGAGGAGGCACCGCTGGGACCGCTGCCGAGCGCGGCGTTCAGTCGAAGGGCGCCTTGAAGTCCGCCTTGGGCCACACCTGCTGCGACAGCACGGGATAGTTCGCACGCACGCGCCCACGCGCCTCGGGGTCCTGCACGCCAGAGCGGTCCTGAAAGGCGTGCATGCCCGCCTCGAAGGCGGTCAGGTACTGCTCCCAGCTCGCGTAGCGGCTCTGCAGCACCTCGGCGATGCGCAAGGTCCAGTCACGGTTGTCGCCGTCACTCAGCAGGCCTGCGGCAACGGCGATGCGGACCGTGTCGGCCGCCCGCCCCGCGTCCCACGCGAGGTTGCCGGTCTGGCGGCCGCGCACCAGGTCTTCGAGCAGCGAGTCGAGGTCGTTCGCGTTCTCGATGCCATACCAACTGCGTAGCGAACTCTGCGCGCGGTCCCGGTCCCACGATGCGCTGTCTTCCAGTCCGGTCCAGGCCCCGTAGACGCCTGCCAGCCACAGCGCGGCACGGTTCCCGCGCAGGCGCGAGCGGAGGAAGACCCAGGCGAGCGTCGCGAAGATGGCGAACACGGCGAAGGCCACGATCAGCACGGCGGGAATGAAGGTGCTCTGATCCATCGAGTTCATGGGCTCGTCGGAGAGTGTCTCCCGTCTGCCCACGCTCGTCTACAGGCCCCGTCCGCAGGGCGTGACGAGAACGCATGGCCTCCATCGACACGCAGTGCCACCTATGGATGCCTTACGATCAATCACGTCGGACCGATAGCCAAGTCAACACACATTCCAAGAAACTCAAACACGATTACTACGTTTCCGTAGGCTGACTTGTGGTCCCGTGCGGGTCGCCTCTAGCACCATCCGGTGTCGTGCTTCACACCCATGAACGACACGAATTCAAGCGTCACTGAAAACACACCTCCTAAAATGAGACGTAGATGACCTAAGTCGACGATGTCGAAATTTTTTTATCTCTGTGCATTGTCCGGTCACACCGTCTTGATCTATGGTGATCACCAGTGGGGATACGCAGGTGAACATCACTCGGTCAGCCACGGCTCTGATGAGCGGGGCCAGTTCGAAAAAACGTCTACAGCACACCGCCTTCTGGGGGCTCGGTGTGGGGCTGCTCCTGAGCATCGCAGGGGCGCTCGCGTCGCCCTGCCGTGCGCAGGGCACACCGCGGCCGACCACCGTCGTGCTGCGCACCGAGGCGGCGCCCGAGCTGCGCGAGCTAGCGGACGCCACCGGCCGATTGATCCGGATGGAGATCGACCGCGCGGAGACGCTCGACACGCGGGGCACGCCCGCGCTCTACCTCGAGGATCTGCAGATGGCGCTCGGCTGCATGGGAGAGACCGCCGAGTGCCTGACGGTCGTTGCGAACGAGCTCGGCGTCGCGACACTGGTCTACGCCTCGCTCGAGCGCTCGGCCGCACGCCTACTGTTGACCCTGGCGTACTTCGACGGGGTGCGGGCTCACACCGTCACACGCAGTGTGGAAGCGCCCACGCCCGACAGCGCCATCCTCGACGTGGTCCGCCCCCTGGTGCGCGAGGTGCTGGGCCTGCCGCCCCTCCAGGAAGCTCGGCCCATGACGGCGGCCGGACCAGACGCGACCCCCGAGACCACGCCCGACCCTCTGGCTGCGGAGGACGCCATCCCCACGCAGCCGCGCGAGCGACGCGGCCTGCGACCCGGGGCCTTCGCCGCCGCCGGCGTGGCGGCTCTCGCGCTGGGCGTGGGCGCGTTCATGGCGCGCGAGCACACGCACGCGGAGGACGACTACCGCGACGCCCCCGTCGCCGTAGCCAGCGAGGTGGACTGGGCGCTCGGGCGGCGTACACACGCCCAAGCCACAGGACGCGCCTCGGTCGCGCTGTTCGGGGTCGCGGGGGCCGCAGCGGTGTCGGCGGTGGTGCTCGGCTTGATGTCGCGGGGCGCGGCCGGAGAAGACGGCGAGGACGAGCCCTCCGTCGCGCCGTCGGTCGTCGTGGGCCCCGGGGTCTTCGGCCTGACGCTGGGAGGGTCCCTGTGACGCGGGCGCGGGCTACGCTCCTCGCCGCCGGGAGCTGCCTCGCGTGGGCGTGCAGCGTCCCGCTGGACGCGAACCCGGCCTTCCGTGGGTGCGAGGCCGACGCTGACTGCGACGAGGGCGCCGAGGTCTGCCACCGAGGCTTCTGTGTCGCGGCAGCATGCGAACCGGAAGACATGCTCGACTGCTACACGGGCGCGACGCCAGACGGTGGCACGCCAATCATCCGGGGGGTGTGCCGTGTTGGGCAGCGCAGCTGCGTGGACGGCCTGTTCGGGCCGTGTCGGGGCCAGGTGCTGCCCGGCATCGAGGTGTGCAACGGGCTGAACGACGACTGCGACGAGGACATCGACGAGCAGCCGGAGGCCAGCTGCGAGACGGGCCAGCAGGGGCAGTGCAACCAGGGCCAGCCCGCCTGCGCGGGGGCCGAGATCGTGTGTCGCCGCGTGCAGGATCCGCGCTCCGAGGTGTGCGACGACCTGGACAACGACTGCGACGGGGACATCGACGAGCAGGCGGACATGGCCTGTTTCCCTGCCGGCACGAATGGTTGCACCGAGCAGCCGGCCGGGTCGGGCAAGTTCGTGTGCCAGGGCGTGTGCAGGGCGGGCGTCTCCGCGTGCACGTCGGGCGTCAGCCAGGAGTGCGCTGGCGCCGTGATGGCGCAGACGGGCGACGGCTGCACCCTGATGGGTCAGGTGGCGCTGGACGACGACTGCGACGGTCAGGTGGACGAGGACTGCTCGGCGTGCGGCGTCGCGGGCAGCACCCAGGGATGCTACGGCGGCCCCGTGGGCACCATGGACGTCGGTGCCTGCGCCGCTGGGGCGCAGACTTGCCTGGGGGACGGACGCTGGACGGCATGCGACGCGGTCACCCCCGAGGCGGAGTCCTGCGCCAACCTGTCGACCGGGGACGACGCCGCGGCCGACAACGACTGCAACGGCGTGACGGACGACATCGAGGGGCGTGGCGAACCTTGCGTCGGCGCAGCACAGGGGCGCTGCGCCTTGGGCGCACGGGACTGCCAGTCCGACGCGCTCACCTGCGTGTCCCCGCCGGCCATCGCCGAGCTGTGCAACGGCGTGGACGACGACTGCGACGGCGTGGTCGACAACGGCTTCGACCTGCTGGGAGACGAGGCGAATTGTGGCGCGTGCGGGCGTCCGTGCGCCGAGGGGCTCGCGTGCTGCAACGGCAGCTGCGTGAACACGCAGAGCGACGGCGCCAACTGCGGCACCTGCGGCAGCGCCGCCGGCGAGGGGCTCGCGTGCTGCAGCGGCAGCAGCCGCGACACCAGCAGCGACCCCCAACACTGCGGTGCGTGCGGGCGAGCCTGTGGAGCGGGTCGCAGCTGCTGCGATGGGGTGTGCGTCGACACGTCCCGCGACGCGGCTCACTGCGGCAGCTGCACGCAGGCGTGCGAGGCAGGACAGACCTGCTGCCAGTCTGGCTGTCGCGCACCCGCCTCCAGCTTCTGTCAGGGCTGCGCACAGGACTGCGTGTCCATGGACCGGGAGTGCTGCATGGGGGCGTGTGTCGACACCGACACGGACCCGTCCAGCTGCGGGAGCTGCGGCAACAGCTGCGACCCCGGCGAGCTGTGTTGTGATGGCGGCTGTGTCCCGGACGACACGGCCAACTGTGGCACCTGCGGCAACAGCTGCGCGCCGGGCTCGCTGTGCTGTGGGGGCCAGTGCACCCCGCAGGGCGCGGCCAACTGCGGCACCTGCGGCAACGTATGTGGCTCGGGCCAGGCGTGCTGCGGCGGGAGCTGCGTCGGGACCCAGACCAACGACGCCGCATGCGGACGCTGCGACAACCCATGCGGCAACGGCCAGACCTGCTCGGGCGGCGTGTGCTGTGGGCCCGGCCTCACGGGCTGCGGCGGCAGCTGCGTCGACACCAAGACGAACGAGGACCACTGCGGGGCCTGCAACGACGTGTGCAGCGGCACCTGCATCAACGGCAGCTGCTGCATCCTGGTGTTCTGCTCATGAGTACCAACCGCGAACCCAGCCGCTCCGGCGAGCAAGAAGACCCGCTCATCGGCATGACCCTGGCCAACCGCTACCGCATCCTGCGGCGCCTCGGCGAGGGAGGCATGGGCGTGGTGTACAGCGCGCGCCACGACGCGATGAACCGCGACGTCGCCGTGAAGGTCATGCTCCCGCAGACGGCGGCGGACCAGGTCGAGGTGCAGCGCTTCTTGGGGGAGGCGCGCATCGCGGGCGGGCTCGGCCACCCGAACATCGTCGAGGTCTTCGACTTGGGTGAGCTGGGCGACGGGCGACCGTTCTTGGTGATGCCCCAGCTGCACGGCGTAGGCTTGGACGCGCTGCTGACGGACCACAGGCGCATGCAGCCCACGCACGTGGCGACGATGGCGCGCGGCGTCGCGGGCGCGCTCGACGTGCTGCACGCGCAGCGCATCGTGCACCGGGACCTCAAGCCGCAGAACCTGTTCCTGTGCCGCCAGGCCGACGGCACCAGCGTGGTGAAGCTGCTGGACTTCGGGCTGGCGACGCTCCTCGGCGAGCGGGACGTGCGGCTCACGCGCACCAACATGATCGTGGGCACACCGCAGTACCTCGCGCCGGAAGCGGGCGATGGCCGCATGCTGGACGCGCGAGGCGACGTCTACGCGCTCGCCTGCATCGTGTACCAGGCGCTGACGGGGCACCTGCCGTTCGAGGGCAGCACGGCGGGCGAGATCATGCGTCGCAAGATGGCGCTGGACCCACCCCCGCTGTGCGCGCACGGAGACGCCTACACCACAGCCATGGAGGAGGCCATGGCCCGCGGGCTGCACTACGATCCCGACAGCCGCTACCAATCCGCGGGAGCGTTTGCGGACGACATCGTGGCGGCGGTCACCGAACAGTTCGGACCCGTGCCCCGGTCCATCCCCATCGATCAGACGGGCACCCCACGCCTCGGACCGCCCACTACGTCGGACCAGAAGACCACCTCCATGGGCAACGCGCAGCGCCATGACCTGCTGCGAGTGTTCCACCCGGAGCCCACCACGCGCACGCCGGTGGACACGCGTGTCTCGCGTGATGGCAAGACGTCGTCCTTCCGCCGCGGCGTGGAGCGCAGGGTGCCGCGGGTGTCGCCGGGCCCGTCGCTGCCCGACACGCCCGGCGCACGGGACTCGGACGCCAGCCCGGAGGTGCTTCACAAGGCCCCCGAACGGAGGCCCTGGGTCGCGTTCGCGCTCATGGCGGTCGCCGCGCTGGGGGGCGGGGTCATGTTGACGTGGCGGCCCGGCGAGGACCGCGCCGACGCTGCGGCTGAGTTGCCAGCGTCGCCCGCACAGCCGAGCACCGCCCCGACCGTGTCTCCCATCCGTGACGACGGACGCGACGACGTGCAGGGCCCCGCGCTCGGGACCCGCGCGGTCGTCGGCGCGGCGGAGCGCAGCCACGAGGATGGGGTCGGCGAGCCACGCGAGGAAGGCGCGACGGGCAGCGCCCTCCAGGTGGCGACGTCGCCCGCGAGTCCCGACGAGCACAGGGTCGCCGCCCTGGGCGCGGGGGCACCTCCCACCTTCCAGGGCGCGCCTCGGGTTGGGCCCCGCGCGGCCGCAGCGCGAACGGAACCCGCCGAAGCCGCGACTAGCGCCCCGAGCACCACCGCTCAGACCCTCGAGCCGACGGGCCAGGCGGCCAGCGGGGCGGAACCCGTGCCCACGGACCGCGAGCGTGCCGCCGCTCTCGTGTCCGAGGGAACGCGCCTGCTGGTCGGCGGGCACCTACCTGCGGCCGTCGAGAAGTTCCGCGAAGCGACGCACGCGAACCCGGGCAACGGCGCCGCCTGGCGTGGGCTGGGGTTGGGCTACCAGCACATGGGGCGCAACCCCGAGGCGCGCCGCGCGTTCGAGCGCTACCTGCGCCTGGCCCCCAACGCGAGCGACGCCGACAACATCCGCGCGCGCCTCACCCGGCTCTGAGCAGCACCGAGCGTCGTCAGCGCGCCCGCATGTCGGGCGCCCCCGTCATCGCCAGGTGACGCACCCAGCGCGTCGTCAGCCAGCAGAGAGATCGGGCGCCCCCGTGATCACCAGGCTGCGTGCCCAGAGCGCCGCCGCCAGCGCGTCGTCCTGCGCCAACGCGCTGGGCTGCGCCTCGCGGCACTCGTCGTAGTACCGCCCGCTCACGCCCGTCAGCTCCGGCGCGGTCGCGCAGTACAGCGTGGTGGCAGCGCCCTGCTCCACGGTGATCATGAAGCGCTTGGCGATGGCGTCGAACGGCCACGGGATCTTGCGCCAGATGTCGGTCGCCACGACACCCGGGTGCAGCGCGTAGGTGGTCACGCCCGTGCCCGCGAGGCGCTGCGACAGCGTACGGCTGAAGAGCACGTTGCCGAGCTTGCTGACAGCGTAGGCGCCCATACCGGTGAGTGAGCGCGCGGGCTGCTGCAGCTGCTCGAAGGGGATGCCCTTGGCCCGCAGATGCACCTTGCTCGCCACCGTGACGATGCGCGCCGGCGCCGAGGCCACGATGCGCTCGGCCAACAGCAGGGTGAAAAGGAACGTGCCCAGGTGGTTCACCGCGAACATCAGCTCGTAGCCCTCGGGCGACACCTCGCGCACCCCGGCCAGACCGGCGTTGTTGACCAGGAGGTGGATGGGCAGGTCGCGCGCGAGCAGCGCCTGCGCGCTCTCCCGAATGGCGTCGAACCGCGCGAGGTCGAGCGCCAGGAACTCGACCTGGGTGTTGCCCGTCTCGGCGACGATGGCGTCGATGACCGGCTGCGTCTTGGCCTGGCTGCGGCACGCCAGGATCACGTGCGCGCCACGCCGCGCCAGCTCGAGCGCCGTCACGCGACCGATGCCGGTGTTGGCGCCGGTCACCACGCACACCCGCCCGCTCATGTCGGGCAAGTCGAACGCGGCCACGCTCAGCCCGCAGCCGCTTCGTCGCTCGGCGCTTCCTCGGCGCCCTCGCCCGCCTCGGGCTCAGCCGCGCGGTTGGCGACCGGCTTGCCGGCCTCGACCCAGCCCCGGATGCCCGGGCGCATGACCGCCACCTCGCGACCGGCCTCGCGTGCGCGGGTGGCGGCGTTGTCGGAGGCGGTGCACTGCGTGCTACCGCAGTAGAACACCAGCAGCCCATCGGCCGGCAGCTCGCTCATGGCGTACTCGCTGGAGGAGGTGAGGAGGACCGCGTTGGGCACGGTGCCCATGGAGTCGCGGGTCTCTTGATGGTTGGCGTCCACCGGGCGGGCGCCACCCGACTCGAAGAGCGCGGCAGCTGCGGCCACGTCCAGCTCGCGGATGGGCGCGGCCTCGGCGGCGGCGCTGGTGCTCTCGGGAGCGGTGGCTTCCTCGCCACCGCAGGCGAGGCCCAGCAGCGCGAAGACGACGGTGAGGAGGGAGAGGCGGGTGCGGAGGAGCTTCATGGTGCCGAACACGATGCAAGACCGGAGCGGGGCGCGCAATAGTCGCGGCACACATCGCATCCGGCGTTGGATTCTGGTATCCCCCCTGTATGTGGACGGCGGCGCGGGCGGCGCTCTCGACGGTGATCGCGATCGGTGCGTGGACGCTGACGTCGGCGGCGGCCGCGCAGACCATGAGCCAGGTGGCCAGCGGCCAGAGCTCTTGCACCACCGCAGGCGGTGAGGGTCTGTCGACGCAGCTGGTGGACGTGCAGCGCTGCCTGCACCCGGGGCAGTTCGTGTCGTTCGCCAACGCCAACATCACGCCCACCAGCGCGCGCGTGCACCTGGTGGCGCAGGCCAGCGCCCGAGACGCGCTGCAGGTCGCGGCCGCCAGCGTGCCCCTGCAGATCAACTCGGGCTTCCGGCCCCTCTCCGATCAGTACCTGCTGTGGGCCTCGGGGAACTGCGCCGTGGTGGCCGCGCCGGGCAGCAGCAACCACCAGAGCGGGCGTGCCGTGGACGTGGACAACACGGTGGAGGCCCGCACGGCCCTGACCGACGCGGGCTGCGTGTGGCTCGGCGCGAGCGACGCCGTGCACTACGACTGCCCGGGCATGGACCTGCGCGCCGACGCTGTGCGGGCGTTCCAGCGGCTGTGGAACATCAATCACCCGGAGATGCCGCTGGCGGAGGACGGCGACTGGGGCCCCATGACGCTCGCCGCGATGCAGGCGTCGCCTGCGGCCGGGTTCGCGCTGGGCGGGCTGACCACCTGCGGCCCGTGTGCGGCGGGGGCGGACCCCAACGCGTGTGGGACGTGCGGCCCTGTCCCCGTCGAGGTGTGCGACGGGAACGACAACGACTGCGACGGAACCACGGACGAGGGCTGCGGGACGAGCGACCCCGACGCGGGCGTCAGCGCCGATGGGGGAACGGAGCCGGACGCGGGCGTGGTCGACGGGGGCACGCTGGACGCCGAGACCGACATGGACCTGGGCGCCGCGGACGCGTTCATGACGGTCCCGGATGGCGGCGTCGGGCTCGACTTCGACGCCGGCCGGCCACACAGCGGCTGCAGCGTCCTGGTGGGGCGAGCGCGACCTGGCATTCAGGATGGCACCGAGGGCACGCGGCCCTTCGGGGGTCACGTCCTGCTCGCGCTGCTGGGCTGCGCCTTGCGGGCCCGGATGTTGCGCCGCCGCCCTGGACCCACAACCATGGGCGCATGAAGCGGTCACTCTCGATCTTGCTGCTGTTGGGCGCCCTTGGGTGTGACGCGAGCGGGGCCCCCACGCCCACAGGGCAGCAAGCGGCGGTGGTGTACGACACCGATGACCGTCAGGACGTGTACGCCCACCCTTCCGTTGCACTGCGCGGCGTGGCGCACGACGCCATCGTTGCGCTCATGCGCCCCAGCCGCCTCAACGAAGAGCTAGACGGAAGCTTTACCCTCAAACCGACGCTCACGCTGGGCGAGTCCTACGACCTGTGCGCGGACCAGCGCTTCGTGGATCAGCCCACCCCCGCCTTCTGCTCGGGCACGCTGATCGCCCCCGACATCGTGGTGACGGCCGGCCACTGCGTCACGACCCAGAGCCAGTGCCTCAACACGCGGCTGGTGTTCGACTATCTGTACACGGCCGCGGACCAGCTCAGTCCGCTCGAGGCCGACGACGTGTACAGCTGCGTGGAGCTGCTGGCGCAACAGGACGGCGTGATGGACTACGCGTACCTGCGCCTGGACCGCGCCGTGGTGGGTCATGCGCCGGCGACCCTGGCGGATGGCCTCGGGACCAGCTGCCGCAACGTCGTCGACGAGCAGCCCGTGGCCGTGCTGGGCTTCGGGTCCGGCCTCCCGCTCAAGATCGATACGGGAGGGATAGTCACCAACCCATCCACGCGCGGTAGCTACTTCTTCAACACGTCGCTCGACACCTTCGGCGGGAACAGCGGCTCGGGCGTGTTCAACGCAGACCACAAGCTGGTGGGCGTGCTGTCGCGTGGGGCAATCGACTACCGGCAGCGGGCCGACGCGGGCTGCAGCGAGGTCAACGTGCTACCCGAACGCTTCGGCGCCGAGGAGGTCGGCCACGTCCTGCCCACGCTGGTGAGCTACTGCGAGACCGCGACCGCGCCCGACACCACGCTTTGCGCGCACGCTGACGCGAACTGCGGGGCCACCCCGAACGACGCAGGTGTGGACGGGGGCCCATCCAATGACGGGGGCCTCGACGGCGGGGGCCTCGACGACGGGGGCCTCGACGGCGGGGGCCTCGACGGCGGAGTGGACCCCGCGGACATGGGCATCACGGGTGATTCCGCCGCAGCCGACATGGGCTCCGGGACACGCAAGCGTGGGTGCCACGTCCTCCCGGGCGACGGCTCGGGCGCAGCCGACGGCCTGTGGCTGGTGCTCGGCACGGTGCTCCTGCGACGTCGACGAGGAGCCCACGAGCGTGGCCAGCGCGAGACGCGGCCCAAGGGGCACGCGTGACCTACCGCGTCACGCACCACGCCGTGCGCAACCCCGAGACCGACGAGCGGCGAGGAACCCGTGTCCCCTGGCGCGCCGCTCACGCACCGACGGCGGCGCGGTTCCGCGCCGTGTGCGTCGTCGCAAGCGCGCTGATCGCCACGCCGACCGCCGCCCAGACCGAGCAGGCCGAGCCCACCGAGCAAGCCGAGCCCACCGAGCAAGCCGAGCCGGCCGCCCGGACCGAGCAAGCCGAGCCCACCGAGCAAGCCGAGCCGGCCGCCCGGACCGAGCAAGCCGAGCCCACCGAGCAGGCCGAGCCGACCGAGCAAACCGAGCCGGCGCAGGCGACCCCGAGCCCAGCCCGCTGGACAGTGGCAGGTGTGGCCGGCGCCGACGCGAACGTCGCGCCCGCGTTCACCGGGCACGGCTTCTTGGCGGTGCAGGCCGCGCGCAGCGAGACGCTGGGGGGCACGCTGCGGCTGACCTACAACACCGACACGCTGGACGCGACCCTCGAGCGCCTGCCTCTGGCCGACCGACTGGAGCTGACGGTGGGGCTGCGCGGCGAGGCCCTCATCGCGGGGCTGAACCTCGACTACTTCCAGCGCGGGCGCCGCCTGGGCGACCGCGGCTTCTATGCCAGCTATCTCCAGGGCCATGTGCGGCTGCAGGGGCACCTGCCCGCGCACAACACGGTGGAGCTCGAGACCCAGGTGCGCCGCTGGTGGTTCCGGCAGATCGGCGACGACAGCGTGGTCCTGCCCCAGGAGACCTGGCACACGCAGCTGCGCCTCTCCTGGATCTACTGGAACATCCAGGTCCCCGCCGCCGAGTGGGAGGCGCACCGCGTGTTCCAGCGCGTGGAGGGCTTCGCGTTCCGGGTGGCCGCGGACGTGCTCGTGCGGGGTCGCGCGGGGGCCTTCGGCGCCGAAGTGGCCCCTGGGCAGTTGGACCCCCGCAACGACGCCGGGCGCGTGGCGACCACGCTGCGGCTGTGGGCGGCGGCGGGTGTCCGCAGCGGCGCCCTGCGCGTGGCGGGCGAGCTGAACGGCGCCTGGGGCACGGGGCACGACGACATCACGCGCGACCGCCTGGGCGGACTGACCCCTTATGTGGTCCGCATCCCCGGCCTGCCGTGGGCCGCGCTGCTCTCGGAGCGCTACCTGGTGGGCGAGGGGCGCCTGGCGCTCGGCGTGGGGCGAGACCGACCACACGAGCTGGGCGTGTTGCTGGCCGGGGGTGTCGTGAACGATCCGCGACGCGACGGAACGCGCGAGGCGGGGCTGGTGGGCGGGGGCGCCCTGTTCATGGACCTGCGCTTCGGGAACTGGCAGCTGCACGCGCAAGGGGCCATGGCGGCGCCGGTGGGGTGGCTGCGCGGAGGCCCCTACCTTTCTGGACTGGGGACCGTGGGCGTCCGACTGCGCTGACACTACACTGGGCGTCCATGTCTCAACACGCCTCCTCCTTGCCTTCCCTCCTGTCTTCCGCCTGGGCGCGCCGCCTCTCCTTGGGCGCCAGCCTCCTCTCCCTCACGGCCTGCGCCGACGAAGGCACCATCGGCGGCCAAGAGGCCCCCGTCGTCTACGGTGACGACGACCGCCTGGACGTCTACGAGCACCCCTCGGCCGCGCTGCGCGACATCGCCCACGAGTCCATCGTGGCGCTCATCGACTCCGGCGACCTGACCCAGAACGGCGACGGAACGTTCACGCGCGATCTCACGTTCACGCTGCAGGAGGCCTTCGACCTGTGCGACGACCAGCGCTTCCTGGAGCAGCCCACCAGCGCCTTCTGCTCGGGCACCCTGGTCGCCCCCGACGTCGTCGTGACGGCGGGACACTGCATCGAGACCATGGCCGACTGCTCGGGCACCAGCTTCGTGTTCGACTACCTCTACACGGCCGATGGCGTGTTGGCGCCGCTCGAGAGCGACGACGTGTACGAGTGCGTCGACATCCTCGCGCGTGAGCTGGGCGGGCTCGACTACGCCTATCTGCGCCTCGACCGAGCCGTCGTAGGGCACACCCCCGCGGAGCTCGGCGTGGGCATCGGGGACACCTGCCGCAACGTGGTCGACGACGAGGCGGTGTCGGTGCTGGGCTTCGGCTCGGGCCTGCCGCTCAAGATCGACGACGGCGGGCACGTGAGGGACGCGTCCACGCGCGGCACCTTCTTCTTCGACACCTCGCTCGACACCTTCGGCGGCAACAGCGGCTCGGGCGTGTTCAACGCCGACAACGAGATGGTCGGCGTGCTCTCGAGAGGCGCGCGCGACTACGTGACGCGCACCTCGGAGGACTGCGACGTGGTCAACGAGCTGGCCAACAGCCAGGGCGGCGAGCAGATCGGCCACCTGCTGCCGACGCTGGTGGCGTACTGCGACAACGCGCCCTCGCCGAACGCGGAGCTGTGCGCGCTGGCAGCGACGTCGTGCCCCAACGGCTCGGGCAGCGGCTCGGGCTCGGAGGGCTCCAGCTGCAGCGCGGGCGCGCCCGGCGCTGGCGGCGGCTGGACGTTCGCGCTGGGCGTCATGGCGCTGATGGGCCTCGGCCTGCGACGCGCCCGCCGTGGCGGCGCAGCCAATCCGGACGAGGCCCGCGCGTGAGCGAGCGCGTCCGCATCGATCGCAGCGCGGACATCGCGTACGTCACGCTCGTCCACGCGACCAAGCACAACGCGCTCGACTGGGAGATGCTCACCGCCCTGGTGGACGCCGCCGAGTCGCTCGGGCGCGACCGCGGGCTGCGGGGCGTCATCCTGCACGCCGAGGGGCCCTCGTTCTGCAGCGGCCTCGACTTCCCCAAGTTCACGAAGGAGCCCGCCCGCATGGCCCGCGCCTTCGCGAAGCTGCGCCCTGGGGGCACCAACCTCTTCCAGGAGGCGTGCTGGGCCTTTCGCCGGCTGCCGCTCCCCGTGGCCGCGGTGCTGCACGGGCGCTGCTTCGGGGGCGGCCTGCAGCTGGCGCTGGCGGCGGACTTCCGCTTCACCACGCCTGACTGCGAGCTCTCCATCATGGAGGCCAAGTGGGGGCTCATCCCGGACATGACGGGCAGCGTCACCCTGCGCGAGCTCATGACCATCGACCAGGCCAAGCGGCTGACCATGACGGGGCGCGTGTTCCGGGGCGACGAGGCCCTGCGCTACAACCTGGTCACCGAGGTCAGCGCCGACCCGATGGCCGCCGCCGAGGGGCTCATGGCCGAGCTGGTCACGCGCTCGCCCGACTCGGTCGCGGCCACCAAGCAGCTGTTCCACGACACGTGGGTGGCCCCCGAGGACGCGGCCTTCTCGTTGGAGACGCGCCTGCAGGCGCTGCTGCTGACCGGCAAGAACCAGCGCGCGGCCATGCAGGCCAATTTCGAGAAGCGCGCGCCGCGCTTCGGCAAGCGCCTGCGGATGCTGGGCTGAGCCTACGGCGGAATGATGGGGGCACCAGGCTGAAGCCAGGTGCCCCGAGGCTGCAGCGTGGCCTGCAAGTCCGCCCCACTGCGGGGGCGGACTGCCTGGTCGTGGACGATGGAGAACCGAGGACTCTCTTGCGCCTCCCAGTCTGGAGGCGAACCCTAGTCGCAGCCTCGCCATGCCGTCGAACCGCCGTCGGATACCCGAAAGCCGACCATCACGCAGTCCACCCCCGTAGGGGCGTGGACTTTCAGTGAGCACTGCAGCTCCGGGGCACCTGGCTTCAGCCTGGTGCCCCCCAAAGCATCAGCCTCACCGACCGCGCACCGAGCCGGGCAAGTGACGACGGCCCGCCTCAACGAGGAGCGGGCCGTCTCCATGCCGATCCCAGTGCGGAGTGGGAGGGACCGGCCGCAGACAGCGATGACCGTCAGTGACGCGACTTCACCTCGCCACGGCGCAGCTGGCGGTACAGCGAGAGCGACTCGGTCATGACCTTGATGGCCTCGGCCTTGTCCATGATCTCGTCGATCACCACCTCTTTGTTCTCCAGCACCTTGTAGTCCTGGAAGAAGCGCCGGATCTGCCGCAGCGTGTGCGAGGGCAGGTCTGTGTGGTGGTGGATCTCGTCGAACGACGGGTCGCCGTTGCACACGGCGATGATCTTGTCGTCGATGCCCTTGTCGTCGCGCATGCGCATGACGCCGATGGCGCGCGCGTCCACGACAGTGAGCGGGTAGAGGGGCTCCATGGTCAGCACCAGCGCGTCCAGCGGGTCGCCGTCGTCGCAGAAGGAGCGGGGGATGAAGCCGTAGTTCGCCGGGTAGTGCACGGCGCTGTAGAGGACACGGTCGAGCTTGAGCAGGCCGCTCTCCTTGTCCAGCTCGTACTTGTTCTTGCTGCCGGTCGGCACCTCGATGATGACCGGAAACGCTGTCTCGATGACCTTCTCGTCGACGTAGATATCGTGCCAAGGATGCATGGTGTGTGTCTTGGTTAGGGGAGCGTGCCGCCGCGCAGCTGGGTCCACCAGTAGATGCCGCCGGACACCAACACGGATGCCACGGCCACGGCCCACAGCCAACTCGGCGGGCCCTTCACCTTGCGCTTCTTGCGGCGCTTGCGCATCCCGGGGCGCGGGTGACTGGACGTGGTGCCGGCCGACACGCGCGCCCCACGCGGGCGCTCGCTGAGCGGGGTGTCGCCGCTGATGGTGTCGGGGATGGCCGCTGGCCGTCGACCCGCTCCGCTGTGAGGCGCCGAGTCGAGCGCAACCTGGACCGTCTCCATGGACATGGAGCCCGTGTCGTCGATGCCCGTCGTGACCGCCAGGCGCTCCTCGGCGCTGATGACCACTGCCGAGGACGAGCCCGTGCGCGAGCGCACCCCGTCGCGCCGCTGCTCCTGGAACGAACACGGCTCGGGGGGCAGCGCTTGCAGCGCCTGCAGCATCTCGCCCCCATCCGCGTAGCGCCGCGCCGGGTCCTTTTCGAGCGCGCGCAGGATCAGCCGCTCGAGGTCCTGGTGCACCCACAGCCCCGGCCGGATGCGCTCGATGCGCGGCACCGGCTCGAACAGGTGGGCGCGCAGCAGCTGGGAGCGACGCTCGTACGAAAACGGGCGCTGGTCGGCCAGCATCTCGTACAGCACCACGCCCGCCGCGTACACGTCGGCGCGCACGTCCAGGGACACGCCGGTGATCTGCTCGGGCGCCATGTAAGCGGGGGTCCCGACGATGCGCCCCTTGCGCGTGAGCGTGGCGTCCTGGCTGAGCTCGTCCACCTCCAGGAACTTGGCGAGCCCGAAGTCCAACACCTTCACCACGTCGATGCCGCCTGCGACCTGCCGCAGGAAGATGTTGGCGGGCTTGAGGTCGCGGTGAACGATGCCGTTCTCGTGCGCGAAGGCCACGCCCCGCATGGTCTGCAGCGTGACGCCCACCGCGCGCAGCGGGTCGATGGGCGCACGCTGCAGCACGTCCTCCAGCGTCTCGCCCACCAGCAGCTCCATGGCGATGAACGTGACGTCGTTGTCGACGCCGTAGTCGCTGATGTGCACCACGTGCGGGTGCTTGAGCTTGGCCAGCGCGCGCGCCTCGCGCTCGAAGCGACGCTTCAGCGCGCTGATGTGCCCCAGGTTGTCGTTGAGCACCTTGATGGCGACCGGCCGTCCCCCGCCGGGTGGCGTGGCCTGATAGACCACGCCCGTCGCGCCTGCACCGAGCCGCTTCTCGATGCTGTAGCCACCCAGCTTGGTACCCACGAGGGAGTCGTGGTCGGACACGCGGTCTCGCGACACCCCCCCACGATACACGAATTGCCGTGTCCATGAGCGCGTTGCAGCGTCCGTGCGCATGCTCCTGTTGCGCGTGCGGGCCTCACCCGCATAACTGCGGGCTGCATGTCCGAGAACGCCGGCGCGTCCTTCGAAGGGCCCGAGAAGAAGCTGAAAGTGACGTTCGCGCCGGACGCGCCTTCGCTGCGCGCCCACCCGCGTGCGGCCTGGGACGCGGTGCTGGCCGCGGCAGGGGCGAGCGTGGTCTCGAGCGCCCGGGACGCGCACTGGGACGCCTACGTGTTGAGCGAGTCGAGCCTGTTCGTGAGCGACCACTCGGCCACGCTCATCACCTGCGGCCAGACGCGGCTGGTGGAGGCCGTGCAGCCCCTGCTCGCGCTCGCGCCGGCGGGAGCGCTCTCGCAGCTGCTCTACGCGCGCAAGAGCGAGCACTACCCCGAGCAGCAGGCCACACGCTTCGACGAGGACGCCGCGCGCCTGAGCGCGTTGCTGGGGGGACGGGCCCGTGAGGCGTCCGTGCGTCTGGGCCACGGCGAGCACTTCGTGGATCTGTTCCACGCGTCGGCTCCCGGGGCGTCGCGGCGGCCCGACATGACCCTCGAGGTGCTCATGCACGCGCCCGACCCTGCGGCCTGTGCAGCGTTCGCGGCTGAGCGGGCCCCTGCGGCGCACGCGCTGGTGGCCGACATGGTCCCCGGCTTCGCGCTGCACGAGCACTACTTCGAGCCCCAGGGCTACTCCGTGAACGGGCTGCGCGATGGCGCCTACGTGACGCTGCACGTGACCCCCGAGCCCGAGGGCAGCTACGTGAGCTTCGAGCTCCAGGGTCCCCTCGGGGGGTCGCTGCCCGTGGACGCCGCGCGCGCCGTCGCGACGCTCTCGGCGGTGTTCGCGCCGCGCTCGCTGGAGGTGCTCACCTATGCGCCAGGCCATCGTGGCGGCGAAGGCGGGGCGCAGGCGGACGAGTGGGCCGTGGACGTGCCTGGCTACTCCGTCGTGACGCGCGAGCACCACGTGGCCGCGGACTACGCGCTGTTGTTCACGCAGCTACGCCCGAGCGCAGCCCCCTGAGGCGCGCCCTTGGCGCTCAAGGGGCTCTCCACGCAGCGACGGCCGAGCACAGCACCCTGAGGGCTGCACCTGGCCGTACGACCGCGTCATGACCGCCCTGTCGAGCGGCGCGCGGAGCTCAGAAGGCCTGCGGACGCGGACCCACCGACGAGCCCTGCGGGTCGGCCTCGGGGATGTGCGCGATGTTCACGGCCTCGCCGCCACGGGCGACGTACTCGCGGTAGAGGTGCGCGTTGTAGTTGGTCATGATGACCAGCGCGAGGGGCAGGGTGAAGAGCACGCCGATGCCGCAGGCGATGACGCCCGCCAGGTACAGGCCGAAGAACACGAAGCTGAGCACGATGCCGCCCAGGATCTGCTCCTTCCACATGACCTTGGCCATCGCGAAGGCGGGCTTGAACTGGAGGCCCGTGCCGATGTTGTCGGTGAGCTGGGCGCGGATGTTGGCGCAGCCCACGGCGAGCCCGAAGGGGATCATGCAGATGAGCATCATGAGGCTTCCGACGAGGGAGCAGAGCATGCTCACGATCCCGCCGGACTCGCCCATCTGCGAGCCCGCGTAGGCGCCGCCGCCGATGCACGCGTAGCAGACGATCATGATGGGCATGAACGCCAGCATCCACACGAACTGGACGACCGTCAGGCGGAAGCCAGTGGTGGCCAGCCGGATGAGGTAGTCGAACTCGAAGTCCAGCCGGGGCAGCAGGTCTTCCTGGCCGCGCGCGGTGCGCTGCACCATGGCCGCCAGCCAGCCCGTGACCACGAACTGACCGAAGAAGGGGATACACATGGCGGACAGGAAGAGCACGCCGCAGAGGGCGATCTTCTTGGTCCAGTCGGGGTCGCGCTTGGCGAGGTCGAGGCCGCTCAGGTACTGCACGGTGACACCAGTGGGCTTGGAGTGAAACGAACGAACCAGGTGGACTTACGGCAGGAGCCGCAGTTCCTTCCCAGGGGCGAGGGAGGGAGGTCCCCCGCACGCGCTGTCCCGAGGACGGTGGTCAGCGACGTGAGGAGAGTGATACGCGGGTCGCGAGCGGCTGTAAACCCCTGATTTCAGGGGCAGGATGGGCCCGGCTCCCACGCGAGCGGGCCAAAACGCGCTTCCAAGCGCCGCTCCACGTGCTGCATCAGCGCGTGCGGCACGGCGCCGCCCAGCTTGCCGTAGACCACGCGCAGCTCCGTGTCGCCCACCGCGTAGCTGGCCGTCAGTCCGTCGCCCACCCGCAGCTGGACGTGGTCGCGGGCGCCCGCGACGTGGGCCGAGAACTCACTCACGCGCACCTCGGCCTCGGGCAGCAGCGCCACGTCGTCCAGGGTGAGCGCCCGCGGGGCCGAATAGCTGACGCGCACCCGCGCCGCGCAGTCTCGGCCCAGGCGCGCGCGCAGACCGTCCACGTTCAGCCCACGCGCTCGACGCGGAACGAGGTGACCGCGTCCCCGGCCGCCAGGCTGGCCGTGGGGGTGGCGCGGTACTGCGCCTCGCCCATGAACACCTTTGTGTAGAACGCCTCGTCCAACGCGGGCGCGTCCGCGATCCCAGCCAGGTAGACCAAGGTCATGAGGCCCTCGACGCCGCCCTGTGCCAAGAACGATACAGGGTGGGGGGCCACGCCGTACATGGCGCGATACCCCACGCTCTCGTAGTCGTCGTGCAGTACGAACTCGGCGACGGACTCGGACACGGACACCACCTGCCAGCGGCCCCACCCGAACGCGTTCACCACCGCGACCATGCCGTGCACCCAGTCCTCGGGCGAGGCCAAGGTCGGCCGGATCAGGGCGTTCCACTCGGTGGACTCCATGATCCCGCCGAAGGTGTTGAACGCACACACGCGGCCCGCCTCGACGAGGATGTCGCAGGCCGCAGCGCGCCCCTCCTCGCCGTATTCGCGGCTGAGCGCGTGCAGGAACTCGAAGGACACCCGGTTGTAGTAGTTCGCGTAGTGCCGCGTGAGGTGCACCCCGAAGGCGTCGATGTCGCCCTGGGCGTCGCCCACCAGGGGCAGCCCGGAGACGGCCCCGAGGATGCCCTCGTAGTCCACCGGCGTGCTCGGCACGGGCCGCGGCTGGTGGTCGCTGAGCGTGCCCACCCCGGGGCTCTCGTACACGGCGTGCCCGCCGGACGCGCGGGTGACCTCGAACACGCACTCGGGCGCGCTGCAGGCCATGCACGTGGGGTGCGCGACGGTGTACGTCCCTTGGGGCTGCCCGTGGATGGCGGCCAGGGCGCCGGCGATGAAGCCCGACGCGAAGAAGCACACCGGCGCGTGGGCCTTGCCGAACTTGGCGATGCAGCCCTGCGCGTAGTGCGAGCTGGCCGTGGCCGTGCGGCCGCCGTCCGGGCCGAGGTCGGCCAGGCGCACCAGCCCGACGCCGGCCCATTGATAGAGCTGCTCGGCCAGCGCGGCGCGGGCGGCCGTGTCGGCGACGGCGCCCTCGGCGAACAGGGCGCTCAGCTGTGCGAAGGCCACGGACTCGCCCGCACCCACGAGCGCAACCTCGAAGTCGCCGTAGGCCGCGTCGAGCAGGGCTTGCTGCAGCGCGAGGTTGTAGTGGTGGCAGTGGAAGATGAGCGGCTCGCCCCCGACGATGCAGCGGCGGTGGGGGGCGTCGACCGTGACCTCGAAGGCGGCGCTCACAGCGGGCACTCCTGGCCGACGACGGCCGTGATGGCGTCCCGCACAGCGTCGAGGTACTCGGTTGATACCTGAGTCTCGGCGGTCACCTTGTCGAGAATGATACGCTCACGCACGGTGAGGGGCAGGACCATGAGCCGCACGCGCTTGAGCGTGGTCACGTCGCCATGGTGGCGAGCCCACTCCAGCATGCGGTGTAGGCTGCCCTCGTTTCCGGGGCCGGGCATGAGCGTCTCCTTGGGGGCCACAGAGGCCAGAGGTGTCGAGCGTTCCTCTGGCAGTCTACGACGCAGTGACCGGAACGGTCACGGAGAAAACACCTACACGCGACTTTTGCGCCGCCATGGGTAGAAGACCTCCCCCACGGTGCGCGCATCGCGGATCAGGTCCGCGTCGTCCAGCAGGAGCACCCACACAGCCAGACCATAGCCCCGGCCGGCGCTCTCCAGGCGACGCGTGATGTCGTCCACGTTGGCGCGGAAGGAGTCGAGTACCCGCAGGCCCACCGCGGGTCGCGCGGCCTGGGCGCCTTGGGAAGCCAGCGAATAGGACGCCCACTCCACCTCGGGGAAGGCGCGCAAAAGCTCGGTGAGCTCGGCCAGCAGCTCGTCCGAGACGGGCTCCGTCAGGGGCGCGAGGTGGACCTGCGCGTCGGCCGGGTCTTCGTCCGCGGCCTGTTGGTCGGGCGTGGGGGGGACCGTGGCGTGCACCGTGGAGGGGCGCAGCTCGCCCAGGCCCAGCTCGTCGTCCTCGTCCAGCCCGATGGGCGCGCGCAAGTGCGAGGCTGCGGCGGTCCCGAAGCCGGTGGGCATGGGGGGAGCCCCGAGCACGTCGGGCGCGGGGGCCATGGCCATCGCAGGTGGGCGGCCGGTGTCCCGCCGCAGCTCGGGGTCCGGCGGGTCGCTGGCCAGCGTCAGGTCGTCCAGATCCTCCAGGCTCGGCAGCGCCATGGGCTTGATGGTGCCGCCGCGTGGGGGCACGGCCGAGCTGCGGTCCAGCTCGAGGGAGGCGTCGGGGGCCCACGCGTTCTTCTCGAGGTGCACCTCCACCTCGGCCGGGGGGCGGGAGGAGCGCGCGAACGAGACGGTGGGGCGGCGCTGCGCGGGCGCGCCGTCGTCGCGTGGAGGCGCGAAGGAGGCGCGCGTCACGCGGGCGGGAAGCTTGGGCGGCGGGAACGACGCTTCGGCGCCGGCGCGGGAGATGCGCGGAGGGGCAATGGGTGGACTCGACGACGAGGGCCGCTCCGTGGGCCGCGTGGCCTCGAGGATGGAGGACGAGATGCGCCCCACGCCGGCGTAGGGGCCGAAGGTGTCGCTGCGGTTCTGGGTGCTCACCAGCGGCTTGAGCTCGTCGCGCGTGGCCTCGAGGGCGTGCGCCGCGATGGCGTCGATGACCATGAAGGCCGCGCCCTCGTTCAGCGCGTAGTGCACGGCGCGCCGCGCCCCCACCTCGTCATAAGCCACCGTGTGGTCCTGCCGGCGCCAGCCGAACACGTCGGCGGCGGCCTCGATCTGCTCGAGCGACGTGAACACCGGCAGCGCCCAGTCGCCGTTCTCGTTGATGAGCGTGGCGAAGCCCTCGGAGCCGTCCAGCTTGCGCGGCACGAACAGCGTGCGTTGCGACAACGCCAGCAGCGCATCGACCTTGGCCTGCCCCCCAGCGCGCGCATGCAGCAGCAGGCGGACGAAAGCCGCAAGCGCCTGTGACGCATTCGTCGTGCTCATGGGGGGATTGTCGGGGGTCCCTGAGACGAGAGCAAATTCCCGGACTTGACACCGGGCCCGTCCCGGCTAGATTCGCGTCTCGCTAACGCGAGCCCAAATAGCTCAGCTGGTAGAGCAGCGGATTGAAAATCCGCGTGTCCTTGGTTCGACTCCGAGTTTGGGCACCACCCGGACCCCCTGGAAACAGGGGGTTTCGTCGTTCTGGGGGGTCCCGGAGGGAGGCGCCGGGCGAGTCTGTTTGGCCTGTTTGGTTCGTGAATAGCGATCCAGTTGGAGACAATCAACGGGACAGTCGACCCGCTAGACGCACAGCGTCTTCAGACGCATGGCCGTGGCAGGGCTCAGCGAGGCGAGGTACCAGGCGAGGTACTGACCGCCCAAGGTGCCACAGTTCGGATCCTCTGCTTGTGTGAGGGCGATGCGATGACGTCCCAAAAGCCCGAGAACGGTGATGAGGTCTTCACTGGCCGGCAAGACGCGCGGCTGCATGTCCCTCGAATCGGACTCTAGGCACACTTCGCTCGGCCTGACAAAGGCGGCGACCACCTTCGTCGTGTCGTGCCAGCAGATGGAGGACGCTGCGACTGAGAGCTCGCGTAACGCGAGGAACTCCCCCGCCGTCATCTGCTCGAGCATGCGACCAACCCCCACGAAGAACCGGTCCTTGCCGTCCCGCAGCGCCATCGCAGTAAGGCGGCCGAGCGCAGGAACAACGGCTGGGTCGTACGCGTCCACGGCCCTCCGGTACGCCTGGAACACGGTCTCTGTCCCCGCCTCGTCGAGGCTCGCAAACTCCTCGAACGTCAGGTCGCTCTTCATCAGCGCGTCCACGAGCGCCTCGTTGTAGGCGCGCGCCCGAGCCTCGGTGCGTTGCTGGACATGCCCCTTGATGAGCGGCACCAGCCCCGCGAATGCGATGGGGAATGCCACCGCGCCGATCGACCCGACTGCCAGCGCGCCTACCGCCCCCAAGCCTGCCGCCACGCTTCCCTCAACGACTGCCGCAGCCGCCGTGCCCAACACCTTCCGCTCCTCGTCGTCCATGGCGCGAAGATAGCGCGCCCAGCACGCTCGGCCTACCCGAGCGGCGGCAGCAGGCCCACCGCGTCGACCTGGGCGGTCGTGCCGATGCGCGCGTACACCCGGCGCACCATGGCGCTGTTCGAGTGCCCCATGAGGCTCGCCGTCACGAGCTCGGGGACGCCTCGCTCGGCCAGCCAGCTGGCGAAGGTCCGGCGCAGGTCGTTCGGGGACACCGGCGGGATGCCGGCGCGGGCGCAGCCGCGGTGCAGGTCGCGGCGGACGTTGGGCCAGATGGGGAACACGGGGCCCGGCGCGCCATCGAGCGCGGCAATGCGCAGGTCCAGCACGGCGGCAACCTCCGCCGGCGGCGTCATCCATCGGTCCGCCCGGTCGCGCCGTCCCTTCCGCCCGCGGATGTGCACACGGCCGCCAACCCAATCCGCCGCGGTGATCCGGTAGAGTTCGCTGTCGCGCACGCCCAGGCCGACGAACGCGGCCAGGTAGTCGCGCCGTTCGGGCGCCAGGGCCTCGCGCAGCTGGCGGTACTCCTCGAGCGTGAGGGCCCGCTCCTGGGGCACGTAGGCGCCGCGGAGCTCGGGCGGGAGGCACCACTTCGGGTCCCCCCGGTAGATGTCGCGTCGCGCGCAGAACGTCAGCGCGGTGCGCAGCGCGCCCAGCTCCTTCGCCACGGTCGCCACGGCCACGCCCTCGGCCCGGCGCCGCGCCAGGTAGCCGTCCGCGTGGGGCGCCGCGAGCAGGTGGGCGTCCATGTTTCCGCCAAGCAGGCGCATGACCACTTGGCGCTTCTGCTCGTAGTGGCGAACCGTCTTTGGCGAGCGGTCGACCGCCTCGAAGTACGCGCTTCCCGGAACCCTGGCGCGGTCTGAGATCGATCTCGCGCTCTCGCTGGTCCAGCACGAAGAGAGCCACACCCTGACGGGCCCCGTCGCCAACCCGAGCCCTGCGGCGCTGGCCATCTTCACTGACGTGAGCGTTGACCTGACCGATGTGTCGCCGTGACGCAGCTGGGCGGTCGCGGGTTGCCCGCGGCTGCTCCCTGAAGTGAGACGCGACCACCCGCCGCCCCTTGGCACCGTCACACCCCCGGCGTAGCCTGAGCCCATGAGCAACGGGGTGAGGAACGTGGTTGCGGCAGCGATGTTCATCGTGTGCTGGCTGACGGGGTTCGTCGTGGGACGCCAGACGGCGCCCCCAACCATGGCGTACCTGCCAGCGCCCCAGGCCGCGGCCCCAGAGGCACCGGCTGCCCCGGCTCCGCCCGAGCCTGTCCAAAGCCTGCTGAGTCAGGTGGTGGGCGAGCTGGCCGGCGCAAGCTGCGTTGACCAGGGCGAGAGCCAGATGGGGGCGCCGCACTTCTGCAGGTGGACCCTCAACGGCGAGTTGGCCACGGTCGCGATTCATTGGTGGGGCGACATGAGCGCGCCCACCCGAGTGTTCATTGCGACGATGCCCGGCAGCGGTGTCTACGACAATCCCGAGGGCTCTTCGATGATGATGGCGCTCTACCCGATTCAGCTTGCGCGTGGCCTGGGTGGCGAGCCTGACGGATTGTGGGCTGCGATGGACGCGCACAGCACACTGAACGAGCGAACCTATCGGACGGGCCCATACACGGTCACGGTTCGCGCGCATCGCCTCCGCCCAACAGCTGGGGCGCACATGTTTGACGTTGACGTGACGTTCGGGGAGTAGCCTACGGCAGCGTGTGCGTCATGGTCTCTCGCAGGGCGCTGCACTCGTTGAGCTCGACGCAGAGCGCCAGGAAGGCGCGCACGTCATCGCGGGCGAGCACCGTCTCAGCAGCGGCAACGCATAGGCGCGCAACCAGGGCGACGGCTTCGGCGAGTGCGGTCAGAAGCTCGATGAGTTGGGCGAGGGGGTTCGTGTCTGTCATGGCGCCCACCCTCCCCCGCCCGTGGCAAAGCGTCCCCACAGGTTCGCTAAGGCAGCCGGTTGAGCCAGGCGAGGATCCCGGCCATGGCGGCCGTGTCGAGGTGGAGCTCCCCCTCGAGCCGCAGGCCGTGACACCAGAGGTAGGACGGCATCAAGGGCTCGGGTCGCTGGTAGAGCACGCGCACCTCTCGGCGGAAGGTGAGCGTGGGACCGGGCAGGGTGTCGGTTGCGGTGACGTCGACCGGCCGCCCGTCGCTGGCGATGACTTCGAGGTAGTGAGACATGGGCCCGAGCATCCCGCAGGCGGCTGCAGGGGCGTCACCTAGCGCCCGCCCCCCGACGCGGGGCCGCGAGTACGCTACCCAACGCCGCCCACGGCCCCGGGGGCGGCTTGCTCGGGCGCGGCACGGGTGAGCGAAACCCTCACCCCTTCCGCGGGCGGCGTCCAGACCGCCAACACGAACGCTGCGGCGTGGCGCCCACCCGACGTCACGGCGGGGTCAGACACCGCACCGCAACCACAGCCGAAGTCATCGCAGGCGCCTCGCCGTGCCCTGCTGCTTCGCGGCTTGACCACGCCGCCGCAGCGGCGCACACCGGCCTCGGCGCTGGAGACGGCGACCACGGGCCCTGGGCGATTAGCAGTCCCTCCCCTCCTTGCACTCCCGGGGCCTGACCTCTTCGACCCCGCTCGCCACCAGGTGGGCGGGGTCTCCCTTCTCTGCGGTGCGCGGCTGGGCTAGCATGTCGCCCATGGTAGGGACTCGGTGTGACTTGTGGCCGTCCAGGGAGCTCGCCGACGAGCTTTCGAGAGCGCGGTTCGTCCCACCGGGTGGCACGACGACGCCCGAGTGCCCCGCATGCGGCTTTGCGTTCGACCGCATGCCACAGCGGAAGCGAACCTGCCCGGGCTGCAGCGTGACGATCTACTCGCGAGCCTGCCCTGTGCGCGGGAAGGCGCTCTGGGTTGAAGAGGAGCTCGGCTGTCTCGAGCAGGCGTGGGCCCTGCAGGCGGCCGGGGCTGAGCTGTGCCGCGAGCCGCCCAGGGGTCCGCTGGACACCTGTATCGCATCGCAGTTCGCGGCGATGGTCTCACACGAAGTCGAGGGCAACTGGGGGTCGGTCCGCGACGGCTGGCTGCATGTGGCCGGCGCATGCGCACGCGAACTCCTCCCAGGCCTCGCCGCGCATGCACTCACGGCCGCTATCGCTCTCGACATCTCGGGCGCCGGGAACGGGGCGGGCTTCGGCGCCGTGCTGGACCAGCTCCACTTCGAGCGCGAGCTGGCCGCCTTGGACGGGACCGAGGCCCCACCACCGCCGTGTGACCCAGCGGTGTTCGAGCGAGATGCCCGCAAGCCGTACGTCTGGCGGCCTCGCGCAGCGCTCCGCGATCACAGCGTGGGGCGGGTCTTCCCGTCCATCCTGCGAGCGCTCGAGGCGTTCTGCACGACGGGAGGGCTCGACATGCTGTTCGTGCAGCGGAGCCTGGAGCTCCACGCGAAGGCAATGACGGCGCGTGGAGCGCTCATGGTGCCGGAGGACCTCGCCTGGACGCGGTTCATCGTATTGGCCCAGCAGGCCGCGTAGACGCCCGCGTGCGCCCAACATGGGACCAGGCTGGGACTACCCCAACGGCGGGTAGCCCCGGGTCCGCAGGCCTCCCACACCCCGGACTGCGCGGGCGGGGTCCCCCGTCGTCGACCATCGGCTTAGAAGGCCGATGGTCGACGTCTGGGTGTTGGCGTACGGTTTTTCGAACCGTTGCCCTAGCGGCCGCTCTCGCGTGGCTCTCTCGCGAGCGCCTCGGCGCACCCCACCGTTGGCGGCAACGGCAGCCACGCGAGGCGCAGGCGCTTCACCAGCTCGACGAAGGCGGGGTCCGCGGACGACGTGGGCGCGACCAGGCCGGCGAGGCTCAACCGGTCGATGACGGCGAGCGCCATGCCCTCGGCCTCGGCGAGCTCCTCGGGACCGCGCAGCGGGAACACGTCGCAGGTGACCTTGTCGGTGTCGAAGAGGTCGGCGCCAGCGGCGCGCATGCGCTCGGCCTCGAGCATTATCGCGAGTCCGAACGCGAGCGCGTCGAGCGGCCCCTCGAACGTGATGGGGCCGACAGGGTGGATGTTCCCGAATGCTGCTCGGGGCGGGGGCGGAGTAGTGTTCTTCATGCCTCCGAGGCTGCGGCCCGCGCCGTGACGTGGTCGACACCAACGGGGGCGAATACGACCTCGCGACCGACGACACCTTGACCGTTCGCCCAAGGCGCGCCGCGCAGTTGCGTGCGAATCCGTGACGTGGTCGCGGATCCACTCGCGGCCTATGCATGGCCTGGAGCACCGCCCCCCCGCCGCGCCCCCTCTCCGCCGAAGGCCTAGCCGCGTGCCGCGTGCTCGGCCTCACCCAGGCGGATTCATCCCCGCGCGGAACGCCGACCGCCTGAACATCGCCCCAAGGACTTCGCCGCCACGAAGGCGGCCGGGTGATCGGGGTGATCGGAGGCTCCTCGAGATCGCCAGGCCAATCGTGGGTAGCCCGGGCGGGCTTGGTTCACCGCCTGCGGTGGGTCTGGCCGTCCCGAGTAGTTGCGCCATGTTGGACAGCTTCGCCCGTCGGCAAAGGGAGCCAGAAACGGTTGCCAATGTATGGTCACGCAACGTATCGCTATCGTTCGTGATCCCGTCTGCTGTGTCGCTTGACACCGGCGATCGGTCGACTATAAGTTGCCCCCATAACAGCCCCGCGTCCAAATGCCGCTGTCTTACGGCGGGCGCGAATCAAAGCCCTGGGGCACCTTCGGGTGCCCCATATCTTTTCCGTCTTCGGCTTGGGTCTAGCGCTGAATGTGCTTGACAAGCGCGTCGACCTCGAATTGTGCCCAGCACTTGGTGCTCAACTCGATTCCTAGCCCCTTCCATGTGGCGTTGACGACCTTCTTGCCGCGTCGCTGTACGGCCTCCACAGCCGGAATGAAGTCCTTGTCGCTCGTTACGAGGATCGCGAGGTCGTAGGCGCCATCCCATGCAAGGCCCATCAGGTCCGTTACGATCTGGGAGTCGACAGTCTTCTCGACGGCGCGGCCCAACAGCTCGTTGCAGTTGGGACACGTCGGAGTGCTCGTGTTGCAACTACGACAGTGGATGGCCTTCTGGCGCCATCGCCGCTCGGCAATCGAGACCTGTACACCCGGCTGGCGATCTAGGAAGGACGAAAGCCAGTGTTTGTGGCTGTCGTCGCGACCTGGTTCGTACGAGGAGTACACGCGGGTCTCCTGCAGCGCAACGGGGGACGTCAGCCCTTGAGCCGTAAGGATGTGCTGCGTCGCGGCCGCAAACTCCTGCGGAATCCGCTTCCAGTCGGCATCGCCATAGCCGCGCCGCCGCCACTCGAGGGAGAAGTTCCAGTAGTCAATCAGGATCCAAGTCTGCACGGCGAAGCCTCCGCGGCAGAGCATAGCGAACCCGCCCCCGAACGTCACCGCCGCGCGGAAGTCTCAGCGAAGACGTAGACAATCAACGGGACAGTGCTCTACGCCAACCACCGGATCCCGCTTGCTGCAAGGCACATTCGCGCCCTAGAGGCACTGATTGAAAATCCGCGTGTCCTTGGTTCGACTCCGAGTTTGGGCACCACCCGGACCCCCTGGAAACAGGCGGTTTCGTCGTTCTGGGGGGTCGGGGCAGGAGGGGCCGGGCGAGTCTGTTTGGCCTGTTTGGTTCGTGCATGGCGATCCCGTTGGGGACGATCAGCGGGACAGTGCCGGCTACCTCAGGACCTGGGCGAGCGGCAACACGACGTGTCGGGTCTGTCGCGTCACGACCTCCGGCCCTGCGGGCCTACTGGGCCGGGCGGATGAAGCACGGCGCTTCGTACGGCGTCGCCGTCGCCACGAGCTGCCATCCGCTGTCGCCCATCCGGCGCAGGAGGCCGTTGTAGGCGGAGCGGTTCTCGACGCTGTGGAGCGACCCGAACTCTTGTCGTTCCTCCATGGCGCAGTAGTTCTCCCAACGCTGAGCGGTGGGCGCCGCAGCCTCGTAGGTCTGAGCGGTGATGGACGGCATGGCGACGCCTGCGGCGCAGCCGACGAGGACGCAGAGAACGGGAACAGCGAGCTTGCGCATGGAACCTCCAGAGTGTTGGTGCCGAAGCGTAGCGAGGCGACGCAGGCGTCCACAACGCGAATGGCTCGTCGGACGTCGCGCCTCCTCGGCGTCCCAACTGATGTCCCACCTGTTGAACCGCGCGGGCTCGCACCATAGCTTCTGGAGCTGGCTCCTCAGCTAGCCCCCTCTCCTGCGGCGTCTCGCCCAGCGCTCGGATCCTGCGACGCCCAGCATGGGCCCCTCGACGGGTTGAGGTGCAAGGACGACGGTGAGCCGGGCACGTCGCGCGTCGCCTGGACGATGTCAGGGGCCGGTTCGTGTCGGACGCGAGGCCTGAACCGCTGTGCGCACCGCGATCAGACGGGTACGCTCGGGCATGTTCTCGCGTCGAGGAGGACCCCCCGCTAACGGACGAACGTGCGCGACGGTAGCGCCTTTGCTCCTCTGCCTGGCCTTCGCCGGCTGCGCCCCCGCGCGTTCGGTCCCTGCTCCCACCCGCACACCGACGTCCGTCATCCAACTCCGTGGGGTCGTCGGGATCGGCTTTCCCGAGGCGTACGAGTCTCGACTCGCAGATCTCCTCGCGACGGGGCTCATGAACGACGCTCCCGCTCGACCTCGCCGGGATAGCGGCAGCGAAGCCTTCGATAGGTACTACGAGACAGTGGGAGCCTGGGCGCGTGATGTGTACGTTCCTGCCGCCAACGCTCATCGTCGGCGTCTGGTCGCGCTCGACGAGGAACTCAGGGGGCGTCCGGAGCCGGCTGCGCTCTTTGCGCGTGGCCTGATTCACGAGGAACTCGAGTCGATCGCGTGCGCGCCGCCGGGATGCATCCCTGGCTCACCCACACGGGAGGCGCGCGCGTTGTACGAAGAGTGTGTCGAACGAGGACGCGGAACTCCGCTTGGAGACGCATGCGTCGTGCGCGCGCGGATTGCGGAACGCCGCGGCCGCGGTGTGCCGGAGTGCGCGATCGAGCGTGACGTCTCACCTCGCGTGTACGAACGGTCCGATCCGCCGAGCCCACCAAGAGGGAGCCCGCTCGAGATAGACGTGGTCGGGTCGCCGTCTTTGCTCATGTTCGAGGCCGAGCGGCTGGCGTTTCTCGATGCGGTGATCGCGAGGCTGGAAGCTGTCGAGTCCGTGCCAGCCCGACGTGCTCGGAGTGATGATGCCCAGTGGCCGGAGGAGTGCGGATGGGTCGACCCCGGCCCATCCCCGGAGGAGACGGTGGTGGTCTCGATTCAGGGATCGTCTTTCGACGACGTCGAACTGAGCGACATCTACCGCGCTTGGGACGACGACAACTCGCGCGAGAGCGCGCATCGTGATCCCGACGCTCCGCGCATCCGGTTCTCATTGGTCGATCCCTCGTCGTGGCAACCCGCGATCGATCAACGGCTGGTCGAGCCGCCAGTATTTGGTGGGGAGGAAGCCCTCGGACGATCGGCCCCGGGACCCGTCGCATGGCAGCTCGACATCAACGGGGCTGAGGTCTCGTCCAGTGCAGTGCGCGATGTGCTCGAGGTGGTCGAGCGTCGCTGCCAACTCACCCCCGAGCTGCCCGTCGAATTGCTGCTTGGTTTCGATCGTCGCGGACGCCTGACCCGCGGCGAGCCACATGGGTACGCCGTCTTTCCGCCCGCAACCTTGATGTGCATCGATGAGGCACTCCACGTCGCGGCTTCGGAGGGGGGAGAGAGAGGTCCGGAGGTGAGCCGCGTTGGGGTCACTTCGAACGTTCCATACTCGCCTTCGGTGATCGAGGCGGATCCAGCGTTCTGGATATCAGTCAACGGTCCACGCCTCTCTCCGGCGGCCTACGCCGCGCTCGCGTCGTGTCTCGAAGGCGAACCGCGCATCGACATCTGTGCGGAAGTGGATCCCACCGGCGCGGTCCGCGATGTCGACGTCAGCGACCCGGCGGCTTTGGCGCCTCGCGTGATGGTCGCACTGCCAAGCGCGATCGACCCGGGGCGTGAGGTGCGCGCTTGTCTGAACGATGCGCTGCGCGGCGTTCGGTTTCCATGTTCCCGCGAGGGAGGGGTTGCCGTGCTAGCGCGGATGGCGCCCTGACCCCCGGTCCGTCGTGCCCCGCACGTCGTGGCTCCGTCGCGCCTTCGCTCATGCGGCACCCAAACTCGAGTACAGCGATGGACGTGCGGGGGACGAGCCCTACGTTGCCAGGCGTGACCTCTCCCCGATTCCACTATGTCGGCCCAGCCGCAATCCGCGCCTCCTGCGAGGGGGACCCGGCGGGTCGCGTGATCGAGAACGCGGAGTCTCTCCGAGCCTGGCTCGCCAACCTCCAACGCGAGGACCGCGACGCGGACGGCTGGGCGACGTACACCATCGGAACGGACGGTCTCCTGCGCCTGGCGCATCGCCGCACCGAGCACGTCGCGTGCGCCGGGGCGGGTGAGGTGCTTGCTGCGGGCGAGGTCCAGTTCGATCCTTCCGGCGAGGTTGTCTGGCTAAGCAACAACTCCACGGGATTCTGCCCTGACCTCAGCTCCTTCGAAGCGGTCTCGGCGACGTTCAGCGCGGCGGGGTTGTCGCCACCCCCAGCCTTCGATCACGCCGTCGTGTTCCGTCGGTGTCGGGCGTGTGGGGAGCGTAGCGTCATCAAGGACGACGATTTCCGATGCGGGGTCTGCGAGGCGCCAGTGTCGAGGGTTTGGAACTTCGACCTGGCGCTTGGTTGATATCGGCCAGCGAATGAGCGTGCCTCACTCCGGCGTTCGCTGCCATCAACGCTTACGCCCGCATCCACGCGCGCGTGATACCTTGCGGCGACACACGCGTTGGGAGGTCTACATGGGAGCCTGGGGAGCTGGAATCTTCGACAACGACTCGGCGTGCGACTGGGTCTACGACTTTCTCGAGGGTGGGTTGGATGTGGTCCGGGACACGTTCGAGGAGGCCCTCGCCGAGGACGACTACCTGGACGTCGACGTCGGCGCGCCGGTGTTGGCGGCTGCCGCTGTCGTGGCGCGCTTGCTCGGAGATGCCGGGCAACAAGGCCCCAGCACGGCGGATATCGACAAGTGGGTGAGAGCCAACCCTCAGACACCGCCGCCCCAGCTGGTCGCGAAGGCGTTGGCGGCGATCGATCGGGTCATGGGGGACGAGTCCGAGCTGGTGGAACTCTGGGAGGGCGACCCCGACTTCACGGCGGAAGTGACGAAGCTGCGCGCACGTCTCGGTGCGCCCTAGAGTCGGAGGAGGTGGCTCGCCGCCGTTCGAGAGCGGGCATGCGCCAGCACGTGACGCGCGACCCATGCCGAGACGTCGCGGTATGCTGGTGCCCATGAGCACCCCCCGAACGTTCGTCGACCTGTTCTCCGAAGGTGGCCCCTTCGTCGTCGCGGAGGAGGCCCACTTCCGCAGCTGGCCGGGCTCGCGCGGGTGGCAGGACGTGTTGGCCGAGCTGGAACCGCCGGGCGCCATCCAGGTGGCGGGGGACGCGATGCGCGTGTTCTTCGACCCGGAAGACCCAGGCCCGGTGCAGGTGGGGTGGACCGAGGACTCGCTGCTGCTGGTGCGCTGGTCCGAGGGCGGCGCGCCGGTGGTGTTCGGGCGGCTCGACGACGCGGCCAAGACGGCGTTCGCGGCGGCGGTGGAAGCGGGCCTCGGCGCCGCTGCGGACGTGGAGGAGCTGGGGTTGGTGGAGCTGACCGACGGTCTCGTCGTTGTGTCGTGGGCGGCCTACGGCGGAGCGGACCTGGTGGAGGACCGCGCGGGAGTGGAGGCGCTCGCGGACGGCTCTCCGCGCGAGACACGGCGCTACGCGGGGGGTGCACCCGGGCTCATGGCTGTGCGGCTCACGCCGGGCACGTATGCCGTGCAAGCCGTGTTCGACTACTACGACGAAGCGGGGGAACGTGGTGGCACATGGTTGCTGCTCTTGCGATCGTGAGGGCCGCTGAGCCAGCCAGCTGACTCATCGCTTCGCCCTCAGCACTGACGCGACGAGCCGCGCGAACTCGGGACCACGCTCGGGTTCGTCGATGGCTTCGGCGAACTGTTCGACCGTGCGCTGCACTCGCTCGAGGTCGAGCTCGTCTCGATGAAGTCGCACGAGCTCCTTGATGTCCCGCTGGTCGCGGTCGCGCCACGCTACTGCCTTGTAGATGAGCAGGTCCTCGGCCCTCGCGACCGGAAACGGAACGTCCTCGATGTCGATGAGCTCGGCCGCCTCGACGGCTTCGCGCTCGAAAGGGAGCCAGCCAAGGGAGAGGTCCAGTTCGATGCCGGAGTCAGCGTGAACCATCAGGAGCACCTGGGACCTCGCCGCGAACTCGAGCGCGTTCTCGACTCGTGGAACGAAGCCAGACGAGGCCAGCGCGTCCATCAGCTGCGACGCGGAAGCCGCCGCGCCCAGTACCATGACGTCGATGTCGTCCGTGTGCCGGGGAAAACCCCGGAGCACGACGGCCAACCCGCCAATCAGAACGTAGCGACCCTGCACCAGACGCAGCGCGTCGTTCAGCGCCGCCGCGGCGCTCGCGAGAGGCGACCTACTCATCCGCGAGGCGCTGCCGGAGTGCGTACCAGCGGAGATGAAACTCGAGGTTCTCTTGCCGCTGAGCGTCGGTGGGCGCCATGCGCTCGCGGGCCAGGCGTTGAAGCGTCACCAGGCGGCTGAAGGCTTCGCGTGGCGGCACGGGTTTCCGCGCACGGTCGGCCGCAGCGGAGGCGGCTGCGTGACCCTGCACCAAGCGCAGCCAGGCGGTCTTGTCGCTCGCGATCATGCTCGGACGCTAGCACGCGGCGGGCTGGCCAGCGCTACCAGCTGGGCTCACCCCTTCGCGGAGCGCGGATCCCCGCCGCGTCCAGCCGGGTCGAGGTCGCCCAGGCACTCGTGGAGACCGCTAATCACTGGGCCCCTGGTTCCGTCGCGCACGTTGGCGGCGGCCACCTCCCAGTGGAGGCCCTGGGCTAGCTCGCGACCGATTAGCGACTCGATGAAGCGCCAGCCGTCGCCGAGGATGTTGGCCAGGTTGTAGAGCATCAGGACCTGCGCGCTGCGCACGACGTCGCGCACGGCGACCAGGTCGGCGCCCGAGTCGGCCAGGCGCGCGAGGGCGGGCGCGTCGATGAAGGGGAAGCCGTTGTCGCCCAGGCGCAACCAGTCCGTGACCCAGCGTGGGCGGCCGCTCTCGTCCTCGCCTTCGGGAGCCACCTCGCGCCACATCACGTGCAGCAGCAGCACGCGCAAGAGGGCGCTGGGGTCGCCTTGGGCGTGGGCCTCGCAGGCGGGCTCGATGTCGTGCTCGGGAACGCCCAGGGCGCGCAGCTTGTCGGCCAGCTTGCTCACGGTTCAGCGTCGCTCCCGAGTGGACGGCGCGCTGACTCGACCGGTCCGTTCCACCACGCACGCCAAGAGCTCCACGCGTTGCATGCCGCACGTCTACACGCGCGGTCTCGGGGACACAAGCGTCAGGGCACGCGCGCGTGGAAGCGGTAGGCCAGCGAGAGCGAGACGATGTCCGCCGACGCCGTGTAGCTCCCCGCGTTCTGGATGTTGCCGCCCGTCAGCGTGGCCTGGCGGATGGCGGCCTCCTGCTCGGTGGTGTTGCGCCGGAACCAGTGGATGTGCTGGTAGGCCAGGCTCAGCTCCATGCGCTCGACGCGCACGGTGGCGCCCAGGCCGAAGCTCATGCGCGACCAGGGCACGAAGCCGAGCCGCTCGCTGCCCGGCTTGATGCCGTCGTTCTCGTAGGAGAGCCCCATGCGCAGGGCGAAGCGCCCGGGCACGACGTTGTAGTCGCCGCCCAGCATGACGCTGGTCTGCGTCTTCCAGTTCTGCACCAGCTCCAGCTCGGGCGCGTTGTAGATGGTCACGCCGGCCACGCCTGTGTCGAGGCGGTTCTCGGGGTCGCCCGTGCCGTGCGGCCCCACCTGGAACGCGTCCACTACGTTGCCCAGCGACACGTCCACGTCCAGCTCGAGGTCGAAGACCTCGTCAGTCATCGGGTCTCGCCCCGCCCCGCCCACACCCACCGCGCCATCGCGGCGCATGGCCCAGCGCGTGGCGAAGCTCAGCGTGGACGCCTGGGGAGCGTCCAGCGAAGCGCCCAGCGTGCGGTCCGTGCGCGTGCTGCCGAAGCGCGGGTTGAGCGCCTGGATGGTCTCCTCGGTGGCGTAGTGGAACGAGCGCAAGCGCAGGTCGCCCGTGGCGCGCACCACGTCGATCCACGTGTAGCCCAGCATGATGTCCAGCCCGTCCACCGGCTCGGCCGCGATGGACCCGCTCACGCGCGGCACGAAGCGGTCGTGCACGGAGAGGTCGGCCAGGATGTCGTACACGGCGGACTCGCCCGCGAGCGGTGCGGTGACGGTGCTGTAGCGGATGTTGGCGAAGCCCCACCCGAACGTGGCGCCCACGCGCAGCCGCGGGTGCAGCTCCACACCCACGCCCGCCGTGACGAACGCCAGCAGCAGGTTCGCTTCGATGAGGTCGTAGCGCGTGGAGGTGGGCAGGCGACCCGTGGGCGCCAAGGGCGCGGCCATGGTGCCGTCCGCGTCGCCGAAGGTGGTCACGCCCTGGCCGCTGTTGGGAGCGATCAGCCCAATGCCCACGCCCACGCGCTGGTGCGGCCGGAAGCTGACGCCCGCCTGGGGCAGCGGGAACAGACCGCGGTCGTTGCACACGCGCGGATACGCAACGTCGCCGTACTCGTCCTCGGTGCCGAAGACCGTGTCGTTGGGCGTGGGCGTCATGGGCACGCGCGGGTTGCCGTCGGCGTCCTGCGTGGGCGTGCCCGTGCGGTCGAAGCACGCGTGGAAGGTGGACAGGTGCAGCGTGAGCTCCAGCTGCGTGCCGCTCAGCCGCGCCAGGTTGGCGGGGTTCAGGTGCAGCGAAAGCGCCGTGTCCGTGCGCGCGCGCCACGCCCCCGCGCGCCCTGCCCCACGCGTGCCGAGGCCGGGCCACTCGAGCCCGCCGGCCGAAGCCGAGGACCCGCCCAGCAGCTGGCAGGCGAGCGCGGCGAACGCGAACCTGGCGAGCACGCGTCCGCGAGTTTGCGAGGAGAGACGGCGAGCGGCGACACGGGGGGAGACGGGCATCGGGATGCGCGAGGGTACGCACGACTCGCTGATGATTCCATCACTAATCAGACCCGGCGGGTGGAGATGCCGCGACCTTGTGCCATCCTCTCGTCTCCGCCCCGAACCGGGCGGGGGCATGACCAACGCGCGACGACGGCGCGACGAGGAGCAGAGCGGCATGGCGAAGAAGAGCTACGCGGAGAAGTACGGGCCCTGGGCGTTGGTGATCGGGGGGAGCACCACCATCGGCGAGCAGTTCACGCGTCAGCTGGCGGCTCGCGGCATGAACGTCGCCGTGGTGGCGCGCCGCGCGAGCGTGCTGGCCGAGCTGGCGGCCGAGGTGCAGGCGGAGACCGGCATGACCGTGCGGCCCGTCGCGCTGGACCTCGCGCACGAGGGCGCGTTCGAGCAGCTGGAGCGCGCCGTGGCCGACGTCGAGATCGGCATGCTCGTGGTGAACGCCAACCTCCACAAGGTGAACCTGTTCGACAAGATGCCCCCCGAGCAGAAGCGCATGATGTGCCGGCTGAACTACGAGATGCCCGTCATGCTCACGGACATCTTCGGCGCCAAGATGGTGGCGCGCGGGCGCGGCGGCATCATCTACATCAACGCGCTGAACTCGGTCACGCCGATCGAGATCGACGCGGTGTTCCAGGGCACCAAGGCGGGCCTGCGCATCTTCGCGGAGAGCCTGTGGATCGAGTACCGCAAGCACGGCGTGCAGGTGGCCTCGGCGCACGTGAACGGCATCGAGGGCTCCGAGAGCTACGAGGCCAAGCTGCCCGAGAGCACGCGCAAGGCGCTGAAGGTCATGGGCGTGTCCATGCACCCCGAGAAGATCGTGGCGCGCATCCTCACGCAGTTCGACAAGGGCAAGCTCATCCTCTGCCCGGACGTGCCCGTGCCCATCAACCGCAGCGCCATGAAGGCGCTGGACCTCAGCCGCTTCTTCGGCGGGGGCGCGCAGCTGCGCGCGTGGTCCTGGCTGTTCAAGAAGCTGCTGAGCGGCGACGAGGTGCTCGAGGGCATGGCGGGGGCTGGCGCGTCGGCCGAGGCTCCCCGGACCGAGCAGGCTGTCTCGAAGCCGGCCAGCTGATAGGGGCAGTCCGCCCTCTGAGACAGCCTCGTTCAGTCGGGACCGCCTGGGCTGCCCCCGAGCGCGTCAGCCGTCACACACCCCGCGGAACCGGTGCAGCCGCTCGAACGCCTTCTTGCTCGTGTAGTGCGCGCGCGGGAAGTACTCGCCCATGACCTCGGCGTCGTGCGGCTGCGGGTCCTCCTTGGTGGGCGGCGGGATGTGGCGCGGTGAGCGCGGCCAGCGCGGATTGGCGACCTGGTAGCGCAGGTACACCGTGTTGACCCAGTTGCGCGCGCCCACGTAGTGGCCCTCGCCGTCGCCGAAGGCGAGCCACGCCACGCCGTGCTCGGGGGTGGCGTTCTTGGGGCGGCACTCGGGCCAGCTCACCACCAGCGTGTAGTTGCCGTCCGCGTCGAGGGGGACCTGCTCGTCGAACACAGTGGACCAGCCCACGCCCGACGGGGGGGACGCGCCGCTGGTGGCGGACCAATAGCGCACCTGGTCCTCCGCGGGCCAGGTGGTGTCGCCGCGCCGGGTCTTGGGCGTGAGCGGGAGCTTGCCCTCGATGACGACGATCTCGCCGTACTCCAAGGAGAAGCTCGCCATCATGTAGATGGTGTCGGGGTTGTTCGCGAAGCCCCCTTCGTTGGTCGCGGGGTACGTCGCGACGCGCGTCTCGGGGTCCGCGATGAACGCGCCGCTCACGCTGTAGCCCACGTTCCAGAAGCGCTGGAAGACGGGCTCGCGTAGCGCGGGTGCGCTGGTGGAGCCGTTCACCTCGGACTGCCACTGCGCGAGGGTGTACTCGGCCTGCTCGCCGGTCTTCTTTGCGTGCAGCGTCTTGGCCATCTCGTGGCCGGTCTGCTGCGTGCCGTCCGCAAGCGTGAGCGTGACCTGCGGCAGGCCGTAGCCGTCGCCGTCGAGCCGCACGTTGCCGGTGCCGTCGTAGCCCGCGTCGGGGATGTAGTGACGAATGGCGAGGTGGATGTGCGGCGCTTCGCCGATGCCGTGGTTGACGGGCACGTAGAGCGTGTTGGGCGGCCTGTCGTCCTCCGGAGGCGGGTTGTCGTTCTGCAGCACCTGCAGCGTGTAGGCGCGCGGGGTGACGTCGCGGCGCTGCGCGGGGTCGAAGGGGTTGTACGACCCTGGGTCCGGATCGATGTCAACGTCGCGCAGGTTGTCGCCGTTCCCGAGACCGCCCTCCGAGGTGGCGCCGGCCACGGTGAACGAGAAGTAGCGCACGTGCCCGTACTCGCCGCGGATGGTGAGGCTGGCCCCCACCGGCAGCTGGAACTGCGCGACGAAGTACGACGAGCCCCCGTCCGGGTAGAGCACCGGCTGTTGGATGGGCAGCGCGCCCACCAGCAAGCCGTACTCGATGCCCTTCGGGCCACCCCAGAACGGGTCGGGCTGGTAGCGCCGGTTCGTGATGTGGATGGTGGCTGGCGAGAGCGGCCATCGTACGGTCCCGTCCATCGTCAGCGCCTCGGCGTCGCCCTCGCCTGCCGTTCCCCGCTTGTCGTCGTGCTCCACTGGTCCCCCTGGTCCGTGTCCGTTCGCGCGTTCGTCCGCGCGCGAGGCTACGGGCGTTGCTTTCGCAGCGTCAACCGCGTCCACACGAGATGCGCCTCGGCGTCCCTCGCTGGCGACGCTTGGGGGCGCGCGTGGGCCTCCTGTACCCTCGCGCGATGCTGGCCTGGTCGCACGACCGCTTCGAGATCCTGCGTCCGCTCGGCGCGGGCGGCATGGGCGCCGTGTACGAGGCCTTCGACCGCGTGCGGCGCGAGCGCGTGGCGCTGAAGACCATTCGCCGCACGGACGGTGAGGCCATCTACCGCATGAAGCGCGAGTTCCGCGCGCTGGCCGACCTCGAGCACCCGAACCTGGTGCGGCTCTACGACCTGTTCGTCGAGGGCACGCGCTGCTTCTTCACCATGGAGCTGGTGGACGGGGTGGACCTCGAGACGTACGTGGCGGGACAGCCGTTCGACCCCGAGCGCCTCGAGACCGCCGTCTCGGGACTGGTGGCGGGCATCGACGCGCTGCACACGGCCGGGCTGCTGCACCGCGACCTGAAGCCCTCCAACGTGATGGTCACGGCGCAGGGGCGCGTGGTGGTGCTGGACTTCGGGCTGGTGACGGACGCGCACGCGACGGAGCGCCTGACCCAGGCCGGCGCGATGTCCGGCACCGCCGCGTACATGTCGCCCGAGCAGGCGCGCGGCGAGACCGAGCTGACCACGGCGGTGGACCTCTACGCGCTGGGCGTGATCCTGTTCCAGCTGCTGACCGGCCAGCTGCCCTACGCGGGGACCGCGCTGGCGATCATCGTGGCCAAGCAGCGGCCCGACGCGCCCAGCCCGCGCGCCGTGAACCCCGCCGTGCCCGAGGCGCTGGACGCGCTGGTCACGCAGCTGATGGCCTTCGACCCCGTGACGCGCGCCGACCTCCATGCCGTGCGCGTGGCCTTCGGGGCGCCGACGTCGGTGCATCCGTCGCGCTCGTCCCACGACCGCCTGGTGGCGCGCACGCTCTTCGGGCGCGAGCGGGAGCTGGCCGCGCTCGAGCAAGCGCAGCAGCACGCGCACGCCGGGAGGCCCGCGCTGGTGCTGGTGCGTGGGCAGTCGGGCATCGGCAAGTCGGCCCTGCTGCGTGCGTTCGTGCGCGGGCTGGAGCGCTCGGGCGCCGTGGTGCTGGCGGGGCGCTGCTACCGCGCGGAGTCGGTGCCGTTCAAGGGGCTGGACGGCACCATCGACGCGCTCAGCCGCGTGCTGGTCATGATGCCCGCCGAGCTGCGTGAGCAGGTGCTGCCCCCCGACCTGGCGGACCTGGGCGCGCTGTTCCCGGTGCTGCGGCGCGTGAAGCCCATCGGCGCGGCCTACAACCGCAGGCGGCTCGAGCCCGACACGCCGCAGCGCGCGCGCCAGCTCGGCTTTGCGTGCCTGCGCGAGCTGCTGCGCCGGCTGGCCGCGACCACGCCGCTGGTGCTGGTGGTGGACGACGTGCAGTGGGCCGACGACGACTCCGCCCGCGGCCTGGTGCAGCTGCTGCGCGGGGACGACGCCCCTGGGCTGACGGTGGTGTTCGGCGCGCGCCCCGACGACGACGCGCCGGTGCTGCGTGAGCTGTTCGGGGACGAGGTGGGCGAGGGGCTGGGGCACCTTCTGCGCACCATGGTGGACCTGGGGCCGCTCCCGGAGGAGGCCATCCGCGAGCTCGCCGGTCGACGCTTGGGCGCGGACAGCGAGCTGCTGGAGGTGATCGCGCGCGAAGCCAAGGGCTCGCCCTTCGCGGCGGAGGAGCTCGCGCGCTTCCTGCAGGAGGCCGAGCGCGACGGAGTGCCCGTGGAAGACGTGGGCTCGATCGACGCGGTGGTGCAGCGGCGCGCGCTGCAGCTGGACCCCACGGCGCGCGAGGTGCTGGAGGTGATCGCCGTGGCCGGCGAGCCCGTGCTAGGGCTGACGGTGCTGCAGGCGCTCTCGCTGGCCGAGGACGACCGCGCGCCGATCGACGTGCTGCGCGGGCGCGGCTTCGTGCGCACGCTGCGCACGGACGCGGCGGTGTCGGTGGCCACCGCGCACGACCGCATCCGCGAGGCGGTGATGAGCGGGATGGGCGACGCGCAGCGGGCGCAGCGCCACCACCAGCTGGCGCTCGCGCTGGAGAGCGTGGAGACGCCGCCCCACGAGCGGCTGGCGCGCCACTTCGCCGCAGCCGGGGAGCGACGCCTGGCGCGTGACCACGCCGTCATCGCCGCCACCCAGGCGGGGGACGCCTTCGCGTGTGAGCGCGCCGCCGAGCTCTATGCGCTCGCGCTGTCGCTGACCGACGACGACCGCGCGGGCGAGCTGCGCTGCGCGTACGCCACGGCGCTGGCCGAGGCGGGGCGTCACGCGGCGGCGGCCGAGGCCTGGCTAGTTGCGGCGGACCTGGCGGAGGGCGCCACCGCGCGCGAGCGCAGGCGCCACGCGGCCGAGTGCTGGCTGTACGCGGGGCGCATCGACGAGGGGCTCGCGCTGCTGGCGGAGATCGCGAGCGAGATGGGGGTGACCATCCCCGAGACGCGCTGGCGGTCGCTGTGGGGCATCGTGGTGGGGCAGCTGCAGCTCGCCATGCGCGGGCTGTCGTTCCGGCTGCGCGAGCGCGCCGAGCTGCGGCAGACCGAGCTGGACCGCGTGCAGACCCTGGGCGCCATCGCGACGCAGTACCTGCCGCTGGACCCGTTCCGCGGGCTGGTGCCCTCCGTGCGCTACCTTCTGGCCGCGCTCGACCTGGGTGACGCGGAGGAGCTGGCGCCCGCACTGGCGCAGCAGGTCATCACCCGCTCCCTCTTCGCGCGCAACCGCAGCGCCGAGCGCGTGGTGAACGGCCTGGACGAGCTGGCGGCGCAGTCGGGCAGCGCGAAGGTGCGCGTGTGGACCGAGCACGCGCGCGGCTGGTGGTCGCTGCACGAGGGTTGGCGCGAGCGGGCGCTGGCCTGTGGCGCGGCGGCGCTCGAGCACGCGGCGGCGCTCCCTGCGACGCCGGACTGGCTCATCTCCAACATCCACTACGTGCGCTCCTACTCGCTCATCTGGGAGATCCGGCCCGAGCCTTTCGAGCAGGTGGCGGCGTTCATCGCGGAGCGCGACGAACGCAACGGGCCCTTCGCCGAGATGCGCCTGCGCGCGACCGCGCTGCAGCACCAGGCGCTGCTGCTGGGGCAACCCGAGAGCGTGCTGGCGTTCTCGGACGACCCACGCTGGGCGCGCATGACGCACCGCAACACCGCCGTGCAGCAGACGGCGCGCACGCTGGCCGTGCACGCCGAGCTCTACCTGGGCAACGTCGCGGCTGCGGCGACGGAGGCGGACGAGGTCTGGGCGGCGTGTCGGCGCCAAGGCGTGCACCGCGCCAGCTTCGTGCGCTGCGGCGTGCCGTGGGTCATGGCCGCCACCGCCCTCGCGCAAGGGAACGCCACGCGGGTGCGCGCGGCTCGGGCGCGTTTCCGCAAGCCACGCAACGGGCTGGAAGAGGTGTACCAGCCGCTGTTCGACGGGGCCGTGGCGTGGGCCGAGGGTGACCGGGGCGCCTGCCGCGCCGCATTCACGGAGCTGCGCACGCGCTGCGAGACCCGCGGCTTCCCCAACTACGAGGCCAACGCCTGCCGCGCGCTGGGCCTCCTGGACACAGGCCCCGAAGGCGACGAGCCCCGCGCGCGCTACCTCGCGCTGCTCGAGGGCACGGGCATCGTGGACCCGGACCTCTACTTCTGGGCCTTCCTGCCCATGGGCGAGCAACCCGCGCGCACGGGGAGCACGCGCTCGGCGTGGTCTGCGGCGGATCCCGATCCGACGAGTGTTGCTGACGTCGTTCAGGCAAAGAGATCCGGGCACGGCCCCGGCGTCGGCGACGGCTCGCCGAAGTAGAACCATGGATCATCGGCCGCACCACCTGGATCCAACGCAATGCGCACGCGCTCGAGAAACCCTCGGACTCCGAGCACCGGGGGACCGGGCCAGTCCGGTACCACGAGCACCGTGGCGTCGAGCACGAGGTCGCTCCCGCCATCCGCCACCAGCAGGACCGGCATGCGGTGGAGCGTGCCCGCATGTCTTCCGTAGCGGGAGTGCAGGCTGATTGGCGATGCCGGGCTCGGGAGGTCCACCCCCGCGAGTTCAGCCACGTCCGCACTCAACACGGACCACTCGCCGCCGGTGTCCAACAGAGCAACGTCGTCTGCTGCGAGCGACCCGAATCGGCACCGAACGCCGACGAGCAACTTGCCGGGACCCCAGGGGTGGTCGAGATAGCAGCTCGCTGCACCAACGGCCCAACCTGCCACGCGCTACACCACTCGCACGAAGAGCAAGCCCTGGAGCGAACCCTTGGCGGCAAGAGCACGGTGGAGCACGTGGCGGTCGCCGTCGGCCCCGAGCAGCGCCCCATCCTTGAGCGCAACCCACTTGCCGACGTACTCACGGTCGTCGCGGTGAGCGAGCAGCCAAGCGCGGTTCTGCTTGAACGCAGCGGCACCGTCGACCTTCACGGGCCGGCGGTCTACCGCGCGCGGGGGCTCGAGCACGCGCTGCCACTCACCGCCGAGTCGCGCCGCAAGCGCACGGGCCTTGTCCACGCGCCCAGCGCTCAGCAGTTGCTGAACCGTCGCGTCGGTACCCACGCCCACTTGAACATGACCGTGGGCGGGCGCACTGACGGAGGCCATGTGGTGAGGCACCCGGGGAACGTGGGAGTCGAGGAGGTCGCGAAGACCGCCCGCACTGTTGACGCGACCGTCAGTCGAGTGACGAGCAACGGCTCTCGACGCCCACCGGTCAACTGAGCTTGCAGGGCGCGTCAACGACGCATCGGCACTCCAAGAGAACATCCCCATGTCAGTCCCCCAATGGACGCAGCATGGCGCGCGTCCGGTCCGAGATGCAGGCCTCGAAGATCTCGACGACGCGCTCGTGAAGCGCGTCGAGCGTCGCTGCGAGTGCGACACGATCTAGCGCGTGTGGCGCGACCACGAGCTCTGTGTCGAGCGTCAGCACGCGTTCACCCTTGTGCTCCTCGAGGACGAGGGTCAGCGCCTCGGTCCCGCCGACGACGGGCTTCTCCACCCGGCTGAATCCTCGGGCCACGGCGTCGGCCAAGAACGCGGGCAAGTAGGGAGACTCGAAACGAATCCATTCCCCCAAGGGCGCACCGTCCGCGCCCAAAGGAAGCTTGTCGATGTAGCGGAGGGTGAGCCTGTCGATGCCGTCTGGCTTCGCGGCGCTCTCGTACGCCTCGAGCGTCTGCAAGATGAACGCACGAAACGGCCCCCAGTGCGGATACGGCCGCAGCACGTTGGCGATGAGGAGGTTCTCTCCAACTTGGGCCAAGCGTGAGCGGTCGGCCGAGAAGAAGCGCATTCTCTGGAGACGACGCGTGTGCTGACGCACCCCCTCCTCCGTGGTCTCGACGAGGACGTCGACGACCTCACCAGCCTCTCGGATGGGCAAGACAGCGTCGCCAACCGCGCTCCGGAACGCGCCGAAGACCGTGGGGTCCCATTGTGCGGTGCTCGCGAACGCGAACTCGCACAGCGCTTCGACGATGGGGTCGGTCTCGTACCGGGGCACGCCCACATCAGATCACACTAGGCAATCGGATGCAAAGCCCTGCCTCGCCGAGAGCGACACCCAGCTCGTGGCGCGATGACGACGCAGTGGGCTAGCCGCCCCCGCTCCACGAAGCGCGGCGGCTGGGGTGGCGGAGGCCGCTTCTGGTGTACCCTCCGCTCATGGACGAAACAGCCATCCTCGACTACGCAGCCGCCGTCTTCCAGCGCGAGCGCATGCTCGACTCGTACGAAGTGGCCGCCAAGACCGTCACCAAGGGCTTCTTCAAGAAGCGCACGGAGGTCGTGATGGAAGGCGACCCCGCGCAGGCCCTGCGCATGCTCAAGGGCTACGCCGAGACCCAGAAGGTGCCCTACGTACCGGACGACATCGAGCGGACCAACCGCGTGCCCGAGCACGAAGCGCGCATGCAGCAAGACCCGGAGTTCCTGAAGGCCGTGCGACGCGCGTACGCCATGCAGCTGCTGAGCTCGCGGTCGAACTTCAACGTGCGGTTCATGCCCCCCGAGTTCGAGCCGCAGGTGGAGGCCGCGATGCAAGACGAAGCGCTCATGCGCAACCCGTTCGTGCCGCTGGTCGAGCGCCGCCCGCAGCTGCAGGAAGCGTTCATCAGCGGCAAGGGCGGGTCTTCGGTGGGGTGACGCGCGCGCGCGTTCGTGCTGCTGGCTCCGAAAAGCTCGTCGGCACGGTCGCGCCCGCGGATGCTACGTCAGCAGCTCGCGCAGGGTCTCGAGGTCGAGCTTCTTGGCTTCGTCGAGCCCCTCCAAGAGGTCGCCGCTGAGCTGTCGCTTGGTGCCGTGCAGCGCGAGGATCTTCTCTTCCAGCGTCCCGGCGGTGATCAACCGATACACGTGGACGGGACGCTTCTGCCCGATGCGATGCGCGCGACCTGTGGCCTGGTCCTCGACGGCGGGGTTCCACCACGGGTCCAGGTGGAACACGTAGTCGGCGGCCGTGAGCGTGACGCCCACACCGCCCGCGTGAAGGCTCATCACGAAGACGTCGGCCTCGCCCGCTTGGAACGCCGCCACCTGCGCCGTGCGCGCCTTGGCGGAAAGGCTCCCGTCGAGCGTGAGCACACGCAACCCCTCCGCGCTCAGGCGCTGCTCGACGCGCCCCAGCATGTCCAAGAACTGCGTGAAGACGAGCGCCTGATGCCCCTCCTCGTGGAGCGCCAGCACGCGCTCGGTGAGCACCTCCAGCTTCGCCCCCGCGGGCCCTTCCGCGTTCAACACGCGCGGGTCGACGGCCGCCTGCCTGAGCTTGAGGATCTCGGTCAAGAGCTTGATGCGCGCGCTCCCGTCACCGCTCGCGCGCTGCGCCGCGATGGCATCTTCCGCCTTGCGCCGCAGGGCTTCGTAGAATGCGCGCTCTTCTGGCGTGGGTGTAACCAACAGCGTGGTCTCGCTGCGCTCCGGGAGCTCCTCGAGCACCTCCGACTTGGTACGCCGCAACAGGAAGGGGCGCATGCGCGCGCGAAGCTCTTGCAGGCGCTCACGGTGCCCGTTGGCGATGGGCTCGACGAACTGCTTGGTAAACTGCCGCTCGCTCCCGAGCAGACCCGGCAAGACGCAGCGCATCAGGCTCCAGAGCTCGCCCAGGTGGTTCTCGACGGGGGTGCCCGTGAGCGCCAAGCGAAACCCGGCGTCGAGCTCGGCCGCGGCCTTGGCGCGCTGCGTCTGGGCGTTCTTGAGCGCGTGAGCTTCGTCGAACACGACGGTCGCGAAGCGCGTCGTGGTCAGCGCCTCTTGCTCGGTGACCAGCACCCCGTAGCTGCAGATCAAGACGTCGAAGGGGCCCGCAGCCGCCAGCACGCCGGCGCGCTCCTGGCTCTCGGCCAGCGTGATGACGTTCAGGTTGCTGGCGAAGCGCTGAGCCTCCGCGGTCCACGCGCCCACCACCGACGTGGGCGCCACCACGAGCGCGGGCCCCAGCTTGGCGCGCTGGGTCAAGAGCGCCAGCGACTGGACGGTCTTGCCGAGGCCCATGTCGTCGGCAAGGCACGCACCCAGCTCGGCGTTGGCGAGGCGCGCCATCCACACGTAGCCGCTGAGCTGGTAGTCGCGCAGCTCGGCGCCGAACCCTGCGGGGAGCGGGACCTCGGACGTCAGCGCAGCCTGCAGCCGCTCCAACGACGCTTGGGTGTTCGCGTCGAGCGTGCGGTGGCCCGCCGCCTCGGTGAGCTCCACCAGGCGCGGCAGCATCACGAGCGGGGTCTCGAGGCCCTTCTTGCCTGCCGCGCCCAGGCCGCTCAGCGCGTCCAGTCGACGCCGCAGCTCGTCGGAGAGAGCGAGCACGCGGTCACCCGCAAGGTGCACGAAGCGACCGCGCCCGGGCCACGCGTCGATCAGCTGCTGCAGCTCGACCACGAGCCCCTCGTCGACCTCGAGCTGGATGGCGCTGATCAGCTCGTCCTTGGTTTGGCGCACCCGCACGCGCAGCTGCTGCATGCCCAGCGTCACAGGAGAGGGCAGGGTCTTCCCGTCGGGCCACGCGAGGATGCAGAGGGCGCTGTCGACGAGGGCGACGTCGGCCAGGAAGGCGAGCGCGAGGTCCATGCCCTCGAGGGACGTCGCGTCGTCGTGCCAGTCCAAGGCATCGAGCAGCGGCGTCGCGGCGAAGATGCGTCGACGGACGTCGCGCTCATGCGCCAGATCACGGACGGTCTGGACGGTCTCCCCATCGAGCGTGGCCACGCGCTGCGCCTGCCCCTGGCCCGGGGGGAGGTGCGGCCCCCCCAGGCCGAGCGGGATGGCGCGCAAGCGGACGTCCAAGCGTTGACCGGACCAACGACAGAGAAACGCTAGTCGTGGGTCCGCCTCCACGCTCCTGCCTGCGAGCTCGATGTCTTGACCGGCGCTGACACGCACGCGCTGCCCGACTCGGCTGAGCACCCGTCCCAGGCGCCCTTCGCCCGCCCGTGGGATCTCGACCTTGCCCATCGCGAGCAGGCTGGCGACGCGCGTGAGCTCGGGCGTGCGCGCGTACACGGCGAGCATGTCGGGGGGCACGCGCTCCGTGTGGAACTCGCGGGTGAGCAGCTCCGGTGGGTGCAGCGAGAGCGTGGTCGCCTCGCCCGAAGCCGTGCGTTCGGCGCGCAGCTCGCCCTCGGCCCGCACGATGCGCAGCGGTGCGCCCTCGGAGTCGACCACGTGCGGGTCGTCGACCAGCTGCAAGAGCGCCGTGTAGCCGAGCGAGATCACTGTCTCTTTGCGCTTGCCCCAAGGGTCCAGCGCGACCCGGTGCATCTCCGCGCAGCCCAGCACCTCGCGCACCGAGGGCGTCACGTAAGGCTCGGTGCTCTGCTGGAGCTTTTCGAGGTTGAGCACGGTGCCGCGTTGCGCGCGCGCGCTCTTGACGAGCCGCGGCGTGATGCTCAAGGCGCGCTTCTCGGTGGGGACCGAGACCTCCCACACCACCCGCGGGAACGCGCCCTTGGCCTCGCTCGCGTCGGGGGCCACCACGGCCTCGGCCACCGACTCGAGGGCGTCGAGCGTGAGCTCCCAGGCGCGGCGGGACCGATACGTGGCCGCGAACGAGCCGGGTCGCGCGTCACCCGTGTGCAGCGCGTGCTGCGTGTCGTTGAACACCTTCGCTGCCGCCGTGTACCCCGAGCGCTCGGCCAGGTGGGCGTAGGCCGCGAGGTGGCGCACCAGCCGCTGCGGGACGGGCTGCGTGCCGGCCCAGGAATGGAGCAGGCCCAGCAACAAGACCTGCACCCAGGTCAGGCGTGCCGTGTCCGGGTAGTCGGCGCTCTGCAGCCGGTCACCCGAGAGCTGCCACCGCAGAAACTCGGCGAGGACGAAGTGCTCGAAGTCCATCTTCCGTCCCAGCGCCTCGATGCGCCGCTGCAACCGCTCGCGCTGCAGGCTGTCGACGGTGCCCGCCACCAACGCCACGAGGCCGAAGGCCACGCCGACCTCATCGCTCAGGCGCCGCGCGTTCGTGACGCCCTTGCCCTGTACCCGCTCGAGGTGCTCGTGGGCGATCGCGGTCACGCCGGCCGTATCGACGTCGCTCGCCATCAGCGCCGCGAAGAGCTGGATCTCCGCGCGACCGAGGGCCGTCTGCGTCGCGAGCACGTCCTCCACGGGCAGGCCGCGCATCACGGCGACGCGCGCAGCCTTGGCCGAGATCACCCGCTCGTCGTGTTCACAGAAGGACACCAGCAGGTCTTCCTCGATCGGACTCAGGGACGCGAGCGCGCCGTCGAGCAGCGCGTTCGCGTAGCTGTCGAGCAGCGGCTCACTGAGCTGCGTCACCCACGCGAGCTTCGGCGTGTGACCGAGCGTGTGCAGGACGGCCGCGCCGACCTCCGCGCTCTTCCTCACGTACTGGAGGCTCCGACTGAGATCGCCGATCGCTTGGGTGACCCGGCCCAAGACCAGGGCAGCGCGGACCTCGCCACGGCTGACCCGCATCGTGTACTGCCGGTAGCGTCGCCGCTCCTCCGCGAGAGCGTCGGTGATGGGGCCGAGCAGTCCTGCTTCGTGCGCCCGCTCGAGGTTTCGCCAGCACGCGTCCTCGGGCACACACCAGCACGACGGGTCCCACTCCGACGCGGCGACATCGCCCCGCTGCTGAAGCGCCCACAGCGCCTCTTGGACGAACTCCGAGGTGAGACGACGAGACGACGCGTCCCGCACACCCGCCCGGTTCACGGCCTCGTAGAGCGCGGACCGAGAGAACCCGTCGTCCAAGAACGTGGCGACGGCGCCGACCTGCGTGACCAGCTCAGGGGCGTCGGCGGCCGTGGGACGCGGGAGGGGGGCGGAACGCGGTGTCTTCTTGGTAGCCATGGATGAAACACCGTGCTCTTACGAGCCCGCGTGATGGAGTTCAACGCGGAAGAGGGACCGGCCCCTGCAATCCTCACCGATGTCACACGTGGCGCGTTAGTCATGCCGCGACATCGCCTCCACGAGGTCCTTCAAGAGTGCGGTCTGCGCCTGCCTGCTTTGGCCAGCCGGCCGCGCGAGCCCCTCAATCAACGCGTGACCGTGAGCCCCTGGCAGCGTAAGGTCCGCTCGTGGGTCGGTCACCACGTCAACCTCTCGGCCGTGCTGCGCCCCTATCCGACGCGCGGCCGCCACTCCAATCGCGAACGCCCACGGCTCATGGGGTGGCGTGTCGTCTTCAGCTGGACGCGTCGCGCCGTCGGACCGCTCGAGGCGATCATGCTCGCGAATGGCGAGCGCCTGCCCTACGGTGGTCTCGTCCACATCCCAGACGGATGTCCCGGGCACCCGGCCGATTCGGGCCGCTTCCTCCTTGTCAGCCTTCGTCGGCACCATGAAGCTCGGGTTGGGCTCCTGGTGACCGCGTGGCCAATGCCCGCCGCCTCGCTCAACGATCCGGAACACGCGCTGCGCGTCGCGCAGGGATGTATATGGCTCAGACGGCATCGAGGAAACGGCGGAACGCGGTCAAGAACACCGGGTCGGTGGGCTCGAGATCTCCCCCCTCGACTCGTCCTTCAGGGTTGATCACCGTCCAAGCGTCGTACTCGTCCGGGTCGTCCGGGAACTCGACGCGGACGTACCAATCGCGCAGGCGCCACGCTAACTCCGCGCCCCCCTCCGGGTGGAGTCCGCAATACGGGAGCGGCACCAGGGACTCGAACGCCCCCTCCAAGGCGCGCCAGACCTCCTCCACTCGATCGCGAATCGCCAAGGCCGCGCCGGACTCGACGAGCTCCTTGTCGAGGTACCGAGTCCACGCGTCGTGCTCCACGGCCACCTCGTCGAACACCTGTCGGTACTCCTCACGGTCGTCGGACGATGGCTCCGGGAGCGAACCGATCACCGCCTTCGCCAAGTCAGCGCGCCCCGCTTGCAGCCACGCGCTCGCGACGGGAGCGAGCAGCTCCGCGCGCAGCCACGGGTTGGTCATGAGCTGGTCGCCGTAGGGGTCAACGCGGCCCAACGCAAGCTCCCACTCTGCACGGGCCGCTGCAGGAGCATGCCGAATGAGAGAGCATACCAGCCTGCGATTCCACCGCGGGTTGGACGGGGTCAGCTCGATGGCGCGGCGGTACGACGCCTCGGCGCGCTCGGTGTCGCCTGGGGCCTTTGAGCGTAGGAGGTTGTAACCGAGGTAGTGATGAGCGTAGTCGTCGTCAGGGAACTCTCGGACGCACCGCTCGAAGATGCGAACGGCGCCCGCGAAGTCTCCGGCGAGGCTCGCGGCCCGGCCACGGTCCCAATAGAGGTCCGGCAACACGATGCGCTGTGCCTGCCACTCGGTCTGAGTGTCAGCCCCACCATGCGCGAGGTGATGCAGCTTCTCGACCCAGTAGGTGACGGTCGCGGCGCTCGCGTCGGCTGGGTCGTTGACGCCATCGAGCGTACGGTAGGTCGCCGCGAGGCGGGCGTGGTCGTCCGGCTGCTCCCCACGCCCGAGAGCGGCGCGCATCTGCCGCGCCACCGCGTCTGGTACGCGCAATGGGTCGCCGTAGCCCACGCACTCGGTCAAAAGGGGGATGTATGTCTCCGGAGCGTCAACCGCTTGCAGGACCAGGGCCCGCTGCAAGGGCCGACGAAGCGCGACGAGCCGGCGCAGCGAAGACGTGAGCGCCGGGTGTTGCCGAGCCCCCACCACGATGCAGCGCGCGAGCGCCGGGATCCCGGACGCGGGTTGCCGCGTCAAGTGCGCGGCGCGCTCCGCAGAGGTTCCAAGGATGGCTGCGCCTATCGCGAGACGCAGCGCCACGGGATGGACGCGGTGCGCTCCAACCGCGGCCGTGACTTGCTCAGCCACAGACTGGAACGCCCCAAACCGCTCCGCTTCGACAGCGCTGGACCGAACGACGAAGGGCTCTAGGGGTGCCGTCAAGACCGACCCCGGTGCGGCGTGGAGTCCGCTCCCCGGCGCGCCGATCTCAACCCGACGCGCATGCCCGCGCAGCGCCTGAAGGACGACCCCGAGCCGTTCGCTGCGGGCACCGGGACGCGACTCGTCGGGATGCACCGCCGAGGTGGACAGCACCAACAGCCGCTCGGCCTCGAGCCGCTCGACGAGGGAGAGCGTGTAGGCGCGGAGCTCGTTCAGCGAGCCGGGTTGGGGAGCGACCTCCGGGTAGCCGGTCGCCGCGCTGAGCTGGAGGAGCGCCGCCGCCGCCGCGTCCGCCCATTCAGCCGCCAGGAAGTCGATGTGAAGCGCAGAGGGCTCTCGCAAACACAGCTGCGCCGCCAGCGTGCGACGACCGGATCCGAGCCCCCCCATGACGACCTGTGGCGCCCTCTTCGACGCTTGAACGAGCTCATCGGCCCGACTCTGGAGGTCTGGTTCCATAGATGGCTACTGAGGGGCGGACGCTACCACGCGTGGGATCTCGTCGCCATGTTCGCGCCCGTTGGCCGCGGCCCTGCTGCAGGAAGCGTTCATCAGGCGGCTCTCCGGTGGGGTGAGACTCGGTCCAGGTGGACGTGCGTCTGCTGCGGGGTGCAGGACGCGTCGACCACGCGACAACGCGGTCCGCTGAATCCCGCGCGGGGTGGCAGCGTCTCGCGCCCCATGAGGCTCGTGATCGCGCTCCTGTCGTTGATGCTCGTCGCACCTGGCTGCGGCCCGGGTCAGTCGCATCCCGTGAGTCCAGCGCCGCACACGCGCGAGGCCGAGCCCGCCCCGGCGCCCGAGAACGACCCTGACCCGGAGCCCGCGCCCGAGAGCGACCCTGAGCCCGAGACCCGCCCTCCCGGGCCGGCCGACCCCACGCCCGCGCCACGTCGCGTCCCACCCCCAGCCCGCGAGGAGCCACCCCAAGAGCGCTGCCCCGCGATGGGCTGTGCCTACACGCCGTGCCCGCCTGGTGTGGAGCCACCAACGGGGTGCGGGGCAGTCTGCGGGTGCTCTGGGATGCGCGGCGACCCGTTCATGCGCGTGGCCCCTGCGCCGACTCCGTGAGGTGTGCTCGGCAGGAGACCCTGTGTGCGCCGGTCACCGACGCGACCGATGAGGTGTAGAGCATCGCTGGTCTCTCCGATACCATCCGCCTCATGGAGCGCGGACGCCCCGACCATCCATCGGATGACGCCCCGCGCGCCGGGTCTGCGGCACGCCGCGCCGAGCGCCCGAGTGATGGCGCACCCGGTCACGAGAGGGGCGGACGCCCATGAGCGCGAACGGAGACGAGACGCTGCGCTTCGCCGAGCAGGTGATCGTGCTGCTCGACCAGGGACGCCAGACGGCCACGTACAAGTTCGCCGTCTTGCTGGGCCTGATGGACCTCTGCCTGGAGCTGACGGACCGCTTTGGCGATCCGCCCAGCCACATCATGACCGGCCAGCTCGCCGAGAAGGTCATCGCGCTCTACTGGCCCCACGCTCAGCCCATGGACGTCACCAGCGGGATCGTGCTGCAGCAGAACACCGGCAAGCGAGCGCGGGTGCTGCAGCTCATCGACGACTTTCGCTCGTCGGCCTCGGCGGGTCGCAGCGTGACGCTCCACGCCGCCAAGCTCGCCGACCGCGACGGCTGGGAGACGCTCCGGGCCGAGGTCGAGTGGACCCTGGTCAAGATGCCGCTGCCCAAGCTGCAGCGCGCGTCGGGCACCGAAGACCGCTTCATCTATCACATCGGTTGGGACGACGACGTGAGCAAGAGCGCGTGGAGGAGCGGCGCGATCGACAGCCGCATCCACCTCGAGCCCGGGGTGGCGCGCTCCTTCGTGCGCCTCGCCGGTCTCCTCCGGCCGTTGATCCAAGAGCGCTGGGTGGCGATGGTCGGTCGTCTCAACGACCTCGAGGTCACCCGCGTGCATGGCTTTCTCTTCGGGGTCGACCGCGTCTCGCTCGGCGCGGTCCGCGAGCCGCTCCGGGAGCTTCAGAACAAACGCTGCTTCTACTGCGATGGCGCGCTCCAGACCTCGGTCGAGGTGGACCACTTCCTCCCTTGGGCCCGCCACGCGGACAACGGCATCGAGAACCTGGTGGCTGCGCACGGACGCTGCAACGGCAGCAAGAAGGACTTCCTGGCGGCTGCGGTGCACGTAGAGCGCTGGGCGCGCCGCGTGGTCGACGCGGAGAGCGACCTAGCGCGCATCGCCAAGGACGCCCGCTGGCCGAGCGATCGCAACCGGACGCTCGGCGCGGTCCGCGGGATCTATCTCCCGCTCCCCGATGGCGTGTCCCTGTGGCGCGGCCATCAAGACTTCGAGGCGTCCGACCGAAGCGCACTCCGCGCGGCCCTCCGCGTGGCATGAAACCGAGCCGCCTGCGTACGTCCACGGCCACACCCAGGACCAAATCGGCGTGCCGCAAGTGCGATGCTGCCGCGGCGTCTAGCGGTCCGGAAGGAGGTAGTTGCCCTTCCCCGGAATCACGTGTCGCACGCCACCGCGTGGGTCGTCGACGTCGCCGTGGTAGCGCGGGATCAGGTGCACGTGCAGGTGCATCACCGTTTGTCCCGCGGCTTCCCCCGCGTTGATGCCCACGTTGTACCCGTCGGGCTTCGGGTCCAGCTGCGCGTCCAGCTCGTGCTTCAGGGCGTCGACCGCGTCCATCAGATCGATGCGCTCGTCGCGCGTGGCGTCAAACCACGTGGCCACGTGACGGCGCGGGATGACGAGCGTGTGGCCCGGTGTGACCGGGTAGCGGTCACGAAACGCGAGGCTGAGCGCGGAAGACCAGACGGGGCACAGGCTGTCGGTGGCGCAGAAGGGGCAGTCCACCGCGGGACTGTACCTTGGAGACGCGCGCGGCGCGCTCCGACGATCTAGCTCCGTCGGGAACGACCCCGCGCGCTACCACGACGCGCGCCATCACCGCCGCGCGGCCGCGATCATCGCCATCTGGGCGGCTTGGTTCTCGCGCCGCTCGCGCTCTTCGATCTCGGCGAGCTGCTGGTAGATCCACGCGTTGTGCTTCGAGACGTAGCCCGGGATCAGGATCAGGTCGGCGAGGGCCCAGAAGCCGAGACCTCCGAGCGTGACCCAGTAGAGGAACTGTAGACCCCAGCGCTCGAGGTAGGCGTGGTGTGTTCCGCACAGGAACAGACACATGAGGTACGCGGTGCCGGTGGACTTGATGCTGGCCTGCAGCTGGTGCTTGTTCACGTTGCTCTCCTCGTTCGGTTCGGGCTCATTCGGCGCCGGGGCGCATCGACGGGCCGCACGATGCAGCCCCGCGCACGCCCATCTGCTGCACCGGTTACGCGCGACTGAACACACGCCCAGGGCCGACAGCGGCGGGCTCGGTCGCTACCCTCTCGCCCATGGACGACGACCTCGAGCGCGAGCTCATGGAGCGGCTTCTGGGGGAGGGCACGAGCCCGCCGGAGGACGTCGCGAACTTGGTGTACGCCGCGTGCCAGGGGGCGCAGGCGCTCGCCGAGCAGCTGGCTACGCCCGTGACGAATCGGCCGGCTGTCTCCGTGACGCAGCGGGCGGCGCTGCCGGCGTCGGCGCTCGGCGGCACGTTCTTGGAGTCGCTCGAGGTGGTGGGCTTTCGTGGCGTTGGTCCGGCCGTGTCGCTGGGGCTGTCGCCGGGGCCGGGGCTGACGCTGGTGGTGGGGCGCAACGGGTGCGCGAAGTCCAGCTTGGCGGAGGCGCTGGAGGCGCTGTTCACCGCGCAGAGCGCGCGCTTCGAGGGGCGCCCGAAGGAGTGGGCCACGGCGTGGCGCAACCTACACGTGGACGAGAAGCCACGGGTGAGCGCGACGTTCACCACGGCGGGGCACGGGCGACTGCAGGCCACGCGCTCGTGGGCGCCCGAGGGGGGGCTCGCGGACGGGGTGCTGCGTGTGACCGACGCGCAGGGCCGCGTGCTGTCGGCCGACGAGCTCGGCTGGACCACCAGCGTGGCCGAGTTTCGGCCGTTCCTGAGCTACGCCGAGCTTGGCAAGATCGGGCAGGAGCCCAGCAAGGTGTTCGATGCGCTGAACGTGGTGCTGGGCCTGGACGCCGTGGGCGAGGCGCAGGCGCGGCTGGCTGCGGCGCTGAGTCCCCTGACCAGTCGCGCCAAGAGCGTGAAGGACGCGCGCGCCCAGCTGACGAGCAAGCTGCAGCGGCTGGACGACCCGCGCGCCAAGGAGCTGCTCGGGCTCCTCACGGCGCGCAAGCCCGACCTGGACGCGCTCGCCGACACGCTCGAGGCACAGCGCAGCGAGGGCGGCGAGGGAGACGTGCGCGTGCTCACGCAGCTGAGCCGGCTGGACACCGCCGTGGTGGACTGGGCGGCGCTGGCCGCGACGTGGCGCGAGGCGCTGGCCAAGAAGGCCGAGGTGGCGGACGAGAGCAGCGCACGGCAGGCGTCGTTGGCGACGCTGCTGCGCGACACGCTCGCGTTCATCACCGACGAGACCACGAGCTGCCCCGTGTGCGAGCGCCCCACCGACGGCACGCTGCGGGAGCGCCTCACCACCCGCGCGCAGGAGGCCACCGCGCTGGCCGGCGCCTACAAGGGCGCCAGTGCAGCAGTGGACGCAGCGACACGCGCCATCCAGAACGCCCGCGCACAGCTGCCCACCACGGCGCTCGGCGCGGCCAGCGGCTGCCTCACGGACGAGCAGCTGGCGCCCACGCGCGAGGCGGTCGACGCGCTGCGCACCGCGACCACCCCCGACGCGCTGGAGCTCGCGCACCTGCGCTACGCCGAGGCCGTGCCGGCGCTGACGGTGACGGCCCGCGCCGCGCTCGAAGGCCTGGACGCGGACTACCGCGAGCTGTCGCGAGGGCTCGGGCGCTGGCTCAAAGACGCGCGCGCCGTGGCTGACGAGCAAGACGACGCCAAGCGCCTGAAGGCCGCGCGGGAGTGGCTTAAGGGCGCCGAGACAGAGCTGCGGGACGCGCGCTTCGCGCCCATCGAGCAGCAGGTGCTCACGCTGTGGAAGTCCCTGGGCGCACAGAGCGACGTGTCCCTGGACAAGCTGCGGCTCGTCGGCTCGGGCACGCAGCGCAAGCTGGCGCTCGACGCGCGCGTGGGCGACAAGGAGGCTGCCGCGCTGGCCGTGATGTCGCAGGGCGAGCTGAGCGCGCTGGCGCTGGCGCTGTTTCTGCCGCGCACGGCGCTGGCGCAGAGCCCGTTCCGCTTCGTGGTCATCGACGACCCCGTGCAGGCCATGGACCCCATCCGCGTGGACGGGCTCGCGAAGATCCTGGGCGACGCCGCGGAGACACGGCAGGTCATCGTGCTGACCCACGACGAGCGCCTGCCCGAGGCCGTGCGGCGCATGCAGATCCCCGCGCGCGTACTGCGCGTGGACCGACGCGGTGAGTCGCACGTGGCGCTGCGCGAGCAGCAGGTGGCGTGGCAGGCCTACACGGACGACGCGTGGGCCGTGGCGCGCTCCAACATGGGCGCGGAGCTGGTGCGGCGCGTGGTGCCCACCTTCTGCCGGCACGCGCTCGAGGCCGCCGCCATCATGGCCTACCGGCGCGAGCGGCTGCGCGCCGGCGACCACCCCACCGAGGTCGCCGAGAGCGTGCGCGACGCCCACACGCTGATGGAGGTGCTCTCGCTGGGGCTGTTCGGCACGGCGGACCGCACAGGCGAGGTGTTTCGCGCGGTCAACAACCGCGTCGGGCGCGACGTGGGGGACTGCGTGCGAGCCTGCAAGCAAGGCGCTCACGAGCCGGTGGACGACTACCGCGCGCTCATCGACAACACGCGGCAAGTGGCCGCGTGGATCGCGGAGCGCTGACATGACCCCGACCCAGCTGCTGACCGCCGCGCGGCGCCTCCTGGACGAGCCCAGCGTCGAGACCGAAGGCGTGTGGGCACGCACCTGCGCGGTGCTCACGCGTCAGGCGCTCGAGCAGGCCGTGGCCGTGAAGCTGAGCCAGCACGTCGGTAGCCTCGAGCGCGTGAACTTCCGCGCGCAGCTGCTGTGCGTGCACGGTGTCACGAGCGACGAGCAAGTAGCGGCCAAGGCCTACTACGTGTGGGCCGCGCTCAGCCGCGCCCTGCACCACGGCGGCTACGAGCTGCCCCCGACCGCCCCCGCGCTGCGCGGCTGGCTCGAGGTGGTCGAAGAGGTCGTCGCGGCGCTCGCGTAGACCGACCGCGCGGATCACAGATGAGCCGTGACCCATGATCCGTACCCTGCTAGCCTCCGGCAAGAGAGAGGTGGTCATGCCCAGCACCAAGGAATCGAAGCGCGAGTCGACGCCGCAGGTCACGCGAGAGGCGTTTGCGCTCGACGCAGCGCGCTACGTACGCGCTGCTGACGCGGGTCCCATCAGGGTAGTCGACGCACAGGGAGAGACGCGCATGGTCCTGAGCACGCTCTGCGTCGCAGACGACGACCCGCCGTCACGCTGGTGACCCAGCCAGACGTCGAGAGGGAGCTCGGGCGGTGGATCGTCCGGATGTCTGGGTGCTCGTTCGCGGCGAGCATGGCCAAGCCGGTAGCGTCTACCAGCGCGCAGGAGAGCCGAATCGCAGTGGCCCGGATGGAGCAGCCGCTGACGAGTGCTACGCCGCATGAACTCTCTGAGTTCTTCGTGGGCGCCGCGCACGAGGGACGCGCGGCGGTGGCGGTCTTCCCAAAGCTTGGATGCGAGGCAGAGGTCGTGGCGTTGCTCCGAACACTCGCCCAGGGTGGCGAACGCTGGTCCGTGTCTGAGCATGTCTCTGACTCCAACGATGGAATACTGGTCTCCGTGCGCTGGCGCACGGACCATGGCGATTGGTCCTCGACGATGGGGCTAGCTCCGCTGCCCGCAATGCCCGTCACGCGCCGCGCACCCTTCGTCGCGCTCGCAGCGTGGCCGGGGGCCCCGGGCAAGAGGAGAGGCAGCAAGGGGTCCGTCGGCTTCATCGACATGCCATCGGGGCTCGATCCCGCAGCGCACAAGGCCGCGCTCCAGCGGAGCATGAAGGAAACCGAAGACCGCCTCGGCATCCACCCTGACAAGGGGCCTTGGCGCGATGTCGCCTTCTGCCTGCATGAGTCGAGCCGCGCCGCGCTCGACTCCGCCACGAACAGATCGTTGAACCCATAGCGAGGGATCGGTCTCCCTCGGCGCTCCCACCCAGACCGTCGCGCTCTGCATGTCCAACCTACGCGAACCACGCGGCCTCCTGCCCCTCGACGATGATCGCTGGAGCGCTCTGACGCACGCATACGGACCCGCGTCCGATGTCCCGGACACGCTCCGCGCCATCGAGGCCAACGTGTCGCCCACGTACTCGCCGAGCCTCGCGGAGATGAGGCGCAACCCAACGCCGTGGGAGCGCATCTATCCGCTCGTACATCAGCGCACCGTGTATTCGGCCGCGTACGCAGCAGTGCCGCACCTCGTGCGGATCGGCGGGGCCCTGCCCGAGCTCCGCGAGCAGGTCTTCACCGTCCTGGGCGACTGCTTTGCGCCGGACACTGGAGTGCCCTGTCCAGCAGACCTCCAGGTAGGTTGGGAGTGGGCGCGAGAAGAGGCCCGCCGGTGGTTGCCGCCAAGCGGTCTCACGGGGTACCCCATGTCCTTTGCGCTCCGCGGTTTCCTCGCCCTGCGCCACGCGACGGGCGTCGTCTATCGCATCGACCAGATCGGGTCGGGGGAGGTCGAAGGCCTGTGCCCGCATTGCGGCGAGTACGCATTGTTCGAGCTGGAAGCGGTCGCGTGTCCCCCTGTTTGCTACGGGACCCCGCCCCTGGATTGGCCCATCGAGGAGACGACCACGGTGGCGAGAGACATCGCGGCATGGGCGGGCGACACCTACCTGACGGAGTGCATCGCGGCGCTGAGCGCGCCGAGGGCGTGTGCGGCGTGCGGTCAGTCGTTCACCCCCGAGGAGGCCGCCGAGGCCGAAGCGCGAACTCGGGCCCCGTTGCCCTGAGACGACCATGTCCGCTTCGCCCCCACCGCACGTCCGTGCCACAGGCCGGTGCGCCCTCGTCAGTCTCGGCGCGTGAGCAACCTGCGGCGAACGGGGGCACGTACCAACCCTAGTCGTCACCGACAGCGGAGCACCCGCACCGTCGCCTGCGCGCCGCTCCGCGGGCCGTCCAGCCCATACACCACCGCCACGCCATCCGCGCCGCGTGCCTCGAGCACTCGGTCGCCCACCACCACCGGGCTCCCCACGGCCCGGCCCGCCAAGTCGCGCCACACCAGCGCGTACGCCCCGCCCGACTGGCGCTCGACGTGTGGCGTGGTGGTGCCCGGGGGGAGCGCCTCGTCCGCGCCCAGCTCACGCGCCCGCTCCATCGTTCCGTCCGTGGCCAGCGTGGCCACCCGCGCCGGGCGGCGTCCCTCCGCGCCGAACACCACGCGCAGCGCGTCGCCCTCGAAGCGCAGGTCCGTGACGGCCGTCGCGGGGAGCACACCGCGCACCGTGACACCCGTGCCGCCAGCCACGTAGAGCCGACGACGGCGCCCGGCGGAGACGTCCGCCTCCCCCAGCGCTGCCCAACGCGCCCCGTCCACCGCGAGGCCGAGCGCCACGGCGTCGGGAGCCTCTTCTTCACCGAACTCGAACGTGGCCAGGGTCTCCACGGTGAACGCGCCACCCTCCCCGAGCACGTAGCGCTCCACCGTCATGGGCCGATAGGTGTGCGAGCGCAGCAGCGTCAGCGCGCGCCCCTCGACGCGCACGTGGTGCCCCACGATCCACTCGCCCACGCGGTGCGAGAACGGCTCGCCCACGGCCGTGCCCTGCGCGTCGAACGCGAGCAGCTCCAGGCACTTGATGGACCCCGGCGCGCAGATCGGGTGCGTGGCCAGCACGTGGCCGTCGCCCACACGGTACACACCGAACAAGTCGCGCGCGCCTGGCATGGGCACGAGCGTGGCCGCCCCGCGCGGCGCGCCCATGGCGTCGAGCGACACCACGTTCACGTGCTCCGCGTCCACGGTCCATGCCGCAAGCCCGCCCGCTGCATCCAGCGTCGCCACCATCTTGGGGCGCCGGTCAGCGGTCTCGCCCAGCACCGCGGGCTCACCCAGCGCGCACTGCGCGCTCGCGAGGTCGGGCGCGGTGGGTGCGTGGGGTGCGCCAACCGGCGCTGCAGGGGCGGCCGGCGGATCGACGAGCGGTGGCGACTCCGGCGGGGGCGGGGGCACGTACCCCGGCACGGGCTCGGGTGGACGCGGCGTAGGTGTGGCCTCTGCCGTGGCGCCCTCGCGTGTGTCGGGCGCCCCGGAAGAGCACGCGAGCAAGACCCCCGCGAGCACCGTGGTCAACCACGAGCGGGCCCGCGGCATGCGGACTCGCACGTAGCGGGCACTGACGCGTGCGGGCTCCTCGAGCACGCACCGCCGCAGCGAACGAGCCTGCGCGCCGAGACGACGAGCCGCCGAGAGATCATCGCGGGTCCTCATGACGACGAGGGTGCCCAACTCCGCGCGCGTCGCCGACCCCTAAAACGCTCGAGCACTTGGCCGCCATGCAGCGAGGTCCAGCGCGGTGAGCGTCACGGGCACCACCCCCATCCACGCGACGCACCCGAGCTGATTCCGCCAACACTGCGCGCTTCCGATCTCGCTCCTCGCCCCCTCTTGTTCGGCGCAACGCACGCGCGCATCCTGAAGAGGCTGTGGAGCCCAACGAGCACGCCGAGTCGCCCCGAGCGCGGGTTCCGTCGCGCGTCTGGGTCACGCTCACGGTGGCGACCTTGGTGTTCGGTTTGGGCGACGTGGTACTGCGGCCGTACCAAACCTTGGTGCATCTATGGGCCAACACAGGCTGGACGCTGATCAGCCTGCTGTCCGCGTGGAAGTGCTTGGACACCGCGCGGCAGGCCAAGCGCCGCAGCCACGCGCAGGCGTTCCACTGGTTCGGCGTGGGCTCCGCCATGTGGTTCGTGGGCATGCTGGTGTGGAGCTACTTCGAGACGGCGCTCGAGGAGTTCACGCCCTTCCCGGCCGTGAGCGAGCTGGGCTTCCAAGGCTGCGTGCTGCCGTTCGTGCTGGGCTTCTACTACTTCGGCCGCGGCGAGCGAGACGTGCCCATCGGCCTCAAGCTGGTCGGCGACTACGGCGTGATCTTCGCGTCCATGATCATGTCGACCGCGGTTCTGTACTACGTGCCGGCGCGCAGCGACGCGTCGGTCTGGTACGTGGTGTGCGCGCTCGGCTACCCGGTGCTGCACTTCTCCTGCCTGTCGTTCGCCCTGGTCACGTACTGGCAGCGCGAGTGGAGCGAGAGCGGGAAGGTGCTGGCGTGGCTCATCGCCGCCATCGCGGTGCTCACGTTCGTGACCACGCTGTACGCGCACTCGCTGCTGACGCACTCGTACGAGGCGGGGCACGACCTGGACGTGCTGTGGATCGTGTCGTTCGCGTTGATCATCGCCGCGGCCTACGCCGAGGACGCGCTGCCCAGCGGGCTCGGCGCGCCGCGTCTGCGCGAAGAGTCGCCGTGGGACGCGCTGGTGCCGTCCGCCATGCTGGGGTGCGTCGTGGTGGTCACCTACGTCTATCGCGCGCAGTGGAGCCCGGAGCTTTCGCCCATCTTCCTGGGCGCGGGCGGGCTGCTGGTAGGGTCGCTCGCGGCGCGCACGCTGGGCAACCGCGCCTACGAGCGCGCGCTGCGCGAGAAGAGCCGCAACCAGGAGCGCGAGCTGATGCAGGCGCAGAAGATGCAGGCGCTGGGCACGCTGGCGGGAGGCATCGCGCACGACTTCAACAACCTGCTGAGCGGCATGCTCGGCGGCGTGGGGCTCTTGCGGCGCCTGCCGGAGCTGGGTGAGCGCGGGCAGTCCTACGTGGACCTGATGGAGCAGAGCATGCTGCGCGCGGCCGACCTGTCGAAGCGCCTGCGCCTCCTCACGCACACGACGACGGGCTCGCGCACGGCGTTCCGCCCGAAGGACCTGGCGGCGCGCGTGGCGCACTTGATCGAGCGGGGCACGTCCGGGCGGCGCACGGTGTCCGTGGAGGTGGAAGACGAAGCACAGGGCTACTTCCTGGGCGACGTCGGCCTGCTGGAGCAAGCGCTCTTGAACCTGGCGCTGAACGCCCAACACGCCACGGACGACGACGGACACATCACGCTCAGGCTGGCCCTACAGCAGCCCCCTCCCGGCAGCGGCGGTGGCGCGCGCGACCACCTGGTCCTCTCCGTGCGCGACGACGGCTGCGGCATCCCCGCCGAGATGCAGAGCCGCGTGTTCGAGCCCTTCTTCACCACGCGCTCCCCCGAGGAGGGCACCGGCCTGGGCCTCGCGATGGTGCACGCGGCGGCGACCGACCACGGGGGCTTCGTGCAGCTCGAGTCGAGCCCGGGGGAGGGGACGCTGGTGTCCATGTGGATCCCCGCCGAGCCTGCGTCCGAGAGCATGGTGCCGGCGGAGGCCCAGCGCGAGCAGCTGCCCACGGGGCACGGTCGCGTGCTGGTGGTGGACGACCGCGACGGACCGCTCCTGGCCACCAAGTCCGTGCTGCACGCGTGCGGGTACGACGTGGCCCTCGCGTGGAGCGGAGAGGCGGCGCTGAAGATGACGGCGCACGACGAGTTCGACCTGATCATCACCGACTCGGTCATGCCCACGATGGGAGGCCGCGAGCTGCTGCGGCAGCTGCGGGCGAGCGGATTTCGGGGGCCGGTCATCCTGATGTCCGGACAGCACGAGGAGGTGGAGGACGCGAGGGGCTTCGTGGCCACCTTGGAGAAGCCGGTGGCCGCGCACGTGTTGGCGCTGGCCGTGCACGACGCGCTCGACGACGGTCTGCGCGACGTGATGACGGGATGAGCGCGTGCATGGGCACAGCGAGGCGACATACGTGGAGCACAACGACACCAGCACGATGGCGCAGGGCCCGCGCCGAGCTCTTCCTGTGCGGATGCGCCCTGCTCGCGACATCGCCGGTGGGGGCGCGCGCCCAGGACGGACCGCGCGCGACGGAGCCCGTGGAGGTCCAGGCGACGTCCGAGCAGACCCCACAGGTGCCGACCGACCCCAACCCAGCGCAGCCAGCCACCACGGAGCAGCAGGAGTCGGCGCCGAGCGCGGCCAGGCCGGCCGAACCCGCGCCCGAAGCCAGTCCACAGCCAGAACCAGAACCAGCGCGCGCCTACACCTTCGGCGTCGGCCTCGACCTGTACACGCGCTTCCTGTGGCGCGGCGTGTCCTTCGGCGAGCAGTGGACCCTGCAGCCCACCGCGTCGTTCGCGGCCTATGGACTCAGCGTGGACCTGTGGGCGTCGGCCGCGCCCGACCAGTCGTCGCTGGTGGACTACGTGGGCATCACGCTGGGCTACACGTACGAGGCCTCCTTCGGGACGTTCGCGGTCACGCTGGCCGACTGGATCTTCACGCAGCGCTACACGGCGGAGGGGACCGTCGAGACAGGCGCGCCCTACCTCTTCGACTTCGACGGGAACGGCAACGGGTCGCACTGGCTCGACCTCACGCTGGCCTACACTGGCCCTTCCGCGTTCCCGCTGACCGTGGAGTTCGGCGTGGTGGTCTACAACGACCCGGACCACTCGCTGTACGCCGGGCTGCGCTACGACATCGACGTGGGCGCGGGGTTCACGCTCACCCCCGAGTTCGGCGTGGTGTTCGGGCGTAGCGCGCGCTGGTACCTCACCGACGCGGATCCGATCAACGTCACCAACTGCGCGCTCACGCTGAGCCGGACGGTCGCGCTGGGCCACGGGATCACGCTGCCGCTTTCCATCGCGCTGGTGGTGAACCCCGAGTCCGAGCGCGTGCACATCGTCGCGGGCGTGGGGGTGCACCTGTGACCCCGCGGGATGGCGCGCGCGCGGGTCGTATCCCCCACCGCAAGGGTGCACGCGGGACTCGCGCCTCGCCGCACCGGCGTGCCTCGCGCCTCGCCGTGTGTGCCCGCGCGGACGCGCGCTGGTAGCCTGGAGCCATGCGCGCACGTCTCGTCGTGGTCATGCCCGTCGCCATCGGCGCGCTCGTCGCCGTCCTCGCACGGGTCGCGACGGCGGACGAGCCCGCCCCCCGACCGACGGACGGCGCGGGCATCCCGGACACCCGCGACGCGTGCCCCGACGAACCCGTCGCGCAGCGACGCGCAGGCTGTCCCACGCGTGTCACGGTCTGCGCCGACTGCGACGTGGGGCCGCTCACCGTGCGCATCGCCTACGGGCGCACGCAGGTGCACCCACGACGGGGCGACTGGCCGGTGCTGCGCGCCGTGGCCGACGTCATGCTGGCGCACCCCGAGCTGCGCGTGCGCGTCGAGGGCCACAGCGACAGCCGGGGCACCGAGGTGCGCCAGCAGAGCATGTCGGAGCGCAGGGCCCTCGCGGTGGTCCGCTGGCTGGTGCGGGCGGGGATCACCCGGGAGCGCCTCACGCCAGTAGGCTACGGGGCCACCCGCCCCCTCGAGCCCCACGCGCGCGACGAGGCCGGGCACGCCCGCAACCGGCGCGTCGAGTTCGAGCTCGACACACCCCCGAGCGCGCCCTAGCCCGCGGCGCCCAGCCAGAGGAAGCCCGCGCCCAACCCGCAGAAGACGGGCACCAGCCGCGGCACCACGCCATCCCCGCAGGATACGCCGCAACCCAGCGCGTCCGCACCGGCTGTGCCACGATGCGCGCCTGACGACGGGGCGCGTGCCTCGCGGAGGTGAGCGTGGCGGATCTCGACGACAAAGACTTGGCAGCCATCCGCGAGATGCAGCGCGTGCGCGGGCCCAGCGTGAAGAACATGATCGTGAGCCTCGCGGTGCACGGACCCACCGTCCTCATCGCCGTGCTGGGCGTGGGCCTCGGGCTGTACGCGGGGCGCATGCGGCTGGTGGGCGGCGCCCTGGTGCTGGCGCTGGCGTGGGGCGTAGGGGCCAGCCGCTCGTGGGACGCCGCGGTTCACCGGCGACAGCAGCAGCTGTGGCTACGCGTGGCCGGCACGTGCATCGTGTTGGGTGCCGCGCTGGCCGTGACGCTCTTCTTCGCGCTCGACGTGCGCGGCCGGTTGTTCGGCTACCCGTTGTCCAACGCCACGGTGGCCACGGTGCGCCAGACCCTCGACGAGCACGCCGCCCTGATCGCGCGACGCACCGAGCGCTTCGAGCGCGTGGGCCGGCTCCGCCAACGACTGGGTCCGCGACCCGACCTCGGGCCGTGCCCCGACAGCTCGGGTGTCGCCGACGAGCTGCCCCGCTCGGCCGACGACCGCATGGAGCGCGTGTGGCAGGAGAGCCCGCACAATGTGAGTGTCATCTTCCCGAGCGGTGTGCCCGTGTTCGACGAGGTGAGCACGGACGGGCTGGTGGACGCGCTGGAAGCCCAGCTGGTCCTGGCCGCTCCCGAGCCCGTGGACGAAGCGCGGCTCGTGGACGCCGCCGCGAGGCTCAACACCCAGCCCGAGCGGCTGCGCTTCTTGGTGGTGGACGAGTACGTGCCCCCCGTGCGCCTCTCCGACGGGCACGCCACGGGCGCCGAGCTGCACGGCACCGTGTTCACGCTGGGCGTGGACGACACGCAGCCCTCGTGCGCCGCCTACGTGGACGCGCACGGGCCCCTCGGCAGCACCCTGGGCGAGTTCGCGCAGGGGGTCGCGCGCGCCGTGGACGAGGCACCCTACTTCCGTGTCGGCGAGGCGCTGGACCAGGCGCCCACGCTGGACGCGCCGCGCGTGCTGCTCGCGAGCGACATGACGATGCCGCTCCCCAACAACGGTCAGGTCTCCGTGCCCGACGGGCACGACGGGCACGGGCACGGCGAGCTCCGACGGCGCGCCCAGCGGCAAGCGCCCCGCCATCCGCGCAGGGACACCCGGCTACATGGCCCCGGAACAGCACGCGGCGCCCGAGACCGTCAACGGGCGGGCGGACGTGTACGCCCTGGGCTGCATCCTGTTCGAGCTGCTGGCGCACCGACCGCTGCACGACCCGGACACGCTGCGCGCCCGCCCACTGCAAGAGGCCTATCGCGTCGCGAATCCGTCGCCCCTCGACGCGGTGCGAGCGCGCGGCGGTGCGTTGCCGGTCACGGGCTCACTCGACGAGGCGTGCAAGCGCGCGCTCATGCTGGACCCAGCGGAGCGCACGCTCAGCGCGCGCGACCTGCACGACTGCGTGGTGGCCTACCTCGACGGTGCCGCCATCCAGCGCTGGCGCCACGACGAGGCCTCGCGGCTGAGCCAGCGCGCGGCGGCGCTGGTGCACGAGACGCAGGCCACGGCCGGGGCCGACACCTTCGAGCGTCGTCAGCAGGCGCTCACGGCGCTGGGCCGCGCCATGAGCCTGGCGCCGGCGGACGAGACCACGCGCCAGACGGTTCGCAACCTGCTCCACGAGCCGCCGCCGGCCGACGCCAAGGTGCTGCTCGCCGCGCGCATGGAGAGCTGGAAGCAGGTGCTGGCGACCGAGACCATCGGCGGGCTGGTGCTGGCCCTGTGCGCGTGGGTGGTGTGCGTGCCGCTCATGTGGTGGATGGGCATCCGCGACACGGGCTACGCCGCGCTGCTGCTGGGGCTGGGCGGCGCGACCATCGTGTGGCTGTTGGCGTTCCTCTGGCGTGAGCCTCCGCGCGCGTGGGCGCTGCTGGGCATGGGCGCGCTCTCCACGTTGGCCGTGGCGTCGTCCGGTCGCTGGCTCGGCCCCTTCGGCATCGCCCCCGCCGTGTTCGTGGCGCACATGAGCTTCTTCGCGATGGTCCCCGAGAAGCGCACGCGCTACGCGATGATGGCGATGCTCATGGCGGGCGCGCTGTTCCCGGTGGGCGAGCTGCTGATCACGGGCCAGGTCGCCAACATGCACATGGTCGACGGGACCATCGTCATCACGCCGCTCGTCACGCATCTGCCGCCGCTGGCCACGTGGGCCACGCTGCTGTTCATCAACGCGGCCGTCATGGTGGGCACCGGCGCGAGCATGCGCATCCTGTTTCTCCGCATGGAGGACGCCCAACGGACCATCCTGTGGCACCAGTGGCAGATCGAGGCGCTGATGGACGTCGAGGGCCAGAGCGACCCGTTCTCGACCCCCAGCGCGCTCTGACGCCGCTCAGGGCGCGTCGCGTATGCTGTCCACGATGGGCGCGAGGAACGCCGCATCATCCCACTCGTTCGGTGGGCGCGTGCCCCGACTGGGGATGATGCCGTCGCTCGGGTAGCGCCCGAACAGGCTCGGGTCCGCAACGGTGTCGCCCAAGTAGGGCGCGTACCAGCCGTTGCGCACGACCACCAGCTCGAGGCTCGGGATGACGTAGATGTACTGCCCGTCGTGCCCACGCGCGCTGAAGAGGTCGTCGGGCACGTCATCGCGCGTGTTCCCCGTGAGCCACCACATGTACCCGTAGCCTTCGTACGAGCGCGAAGGCGCGATCGAGTCGGCCACCCACCGTTCGCTCAAGATGCGTCGTCCACCCAGCCACCCACCGTTCAGGAACAGCTGCCCGAAGCGCGCGAAGTCGCGTGTGGGCATGTCCACGCAGCAGAAGGTCAGGGTGTCGCCCTCGACGTCGCGCCACCACGCCGCATCGGACACACCCATCGGCTCGAAGAGGTGTTCGCGGGCATACTCGTGCGCAGGCACGCCCGTGGCCACGCGGATCACGCGCGACACCAGCATCGCGTCACCACTCGAGTAGTTGAAGCGCGTCCCGGGCGCGGCGACGACGGGGTTGTCGAGCACCACGCTCAGCAGCGAGCCGCTCTGATCCAGCACGAGGTCGATCACGTCGGACGCACCCGCCTCGGCGGGGTCGTAGTCCTCGTTCCAGTCCAGGCCGGACGCCATCTCCATCACGTCACGCAGCCGCATGCCCTCCTTCTCGGTGCCCACCCACTCGGGGATGTACGTGGTGATGGGTTCGTCCAGCGAGGGGATGTCGCCGCGGTCGAGGGCGATGCCCACCAGCGCGCTCGCGAAGCTCTTGCCGACGGACCAGCTCGCCGCCCGGCTGGCGGCGTCGCGTTGATCCGCGTACCACTCGGCCACGATGGTCCCACGCCGCACGACCACGACGCCCTGGGTGTTGCGCCCCGGCGCGAACGCGTAGGCGCGTGCGCCCTCGAGCACGGCCGCGTCCATGTCCACGTCCGCGGGCGTACCCTCCGCGAACTCGAACGGGGCATCGGAAGCGCAGGAGCCCAGGAGCCCCGACAGAAGGGCGAATGTGAGGAAGGCCGCGTGGGGGCGCAGTGCGTTCATGTACGGAATGGTACGCCAGATGACACCAATAGGTCAATCAGGTAACGTCGGTCTGCCCGAGGCCCACGGCGCGAGCAAGCTCGTTCCCACGGCTCGGCTGGGCATCCGGCGCGTCATCGCCCACTCCATGCCGTGCATCGCGCGCTCGCCCGTAGAAAGGTCCGCGGCAGGGCGCTACAAGGCAGAGACCATGTGCGGGCGCTACACGCTGTCGGAGACCCCCGAGTGGTCGGACCTGGACATCGGCGTACCCGAGGAGCTGCTCGTCACGCCGCGCTACAACGCCGCGCCCGGCCGCCCGCAGCTGATCGTGACGCAGCCGCTCGCGCCCGCGCGCCACACACGCGAACCGCTCGAGCTGAGGGAACGCCCGTGGGGGGTCACGCTGGGTGGGCGCCGTGTGATCAACGCGCGGATCGAGTCGCTGGAGCGGCCCGCCTGGCGCGCGCACGTGGGGCGCTGCGTGGTGCCTTGCGACGGCTATGTGGAGTGGTCCGCGGACGACGGGGGCAAGCAGCCCGTCTGGCTGCGCGCCATGGACCCCGCCACGCGCGTGCTGTGGATGGCCGGGCTCGTGCTACCCGACGGCTTCGTCGTCATCACCACGGAGGCCTCGGGAGACGTGCGCGCCATCCACCCCCGCATGCCGGCCTTCGTCCCCCGCGCGCAGCTTGACGCGTGGCTGACGGGACCGCGCGAGGGGTCGAGCGCGCGACTGGCCCGTGCCCCCGACGGGCTGCTGTATCCCACGCGGCTCACGACGCGCATCAACGCGACGACGAACGACGATCCTCGCTGCCTGCTCCCCGCGGACGCGCGGAGCCCCTCGCCGGACGCGCCCGCGCGAGATGCTCGGGTCACGCACAACGGCGGAGACGCGCACGACGCTCCGGGTCACGAAGGCGCGCGACGGACAACGGCCGCGACCTCCCGCGGGGCGACGACCCAGCTGTCCCTGTTCGGGCCGGCTGACGAGCGCTGACGCGCCGAGCTCGCCGTCGCGCGGCCCCGTGTCGCAGGCGACGGATGCGCGCCAAGGACGCTCGACTCGACACGCTCCAGGGCACCGTCGAACGGCGCAGGGACGCGGGGCCGCTACACCTCGGGTGCAGGGCGCTCGCTCTCACGCCCCGTGCGCGCGCTCAGCCGCGCCCCACTGCGGGTCCGCTCCCCCGCCACGCGAATGCCCGAGCGCCCAGCCGCCAACAGCGCGGCCTCCACGCCGGCAGACAGCGCCACGATGTCGAGATCGTCCATCTCGGGCCAGCCTGTGACCTCCAGCACGACGTGCCCCGGCCCGTGCTGCGTGACGTCCAGCACGCCCTTGTCGACCGTCTTCGCGTAGAGCGTCCCCGCGCGGCGCACCAACGCCTCGTCGGTGGAGTTGGTCATGAGGATGCGCCAGACGGTGCGCAGCACCATGCCGAACCCGCCCACCACCACGTCGCGGACGAACGCCTCGGGGACGCGCCCGGAAGCGAGCGCCACAGCGCGCGTCACGGCGATGGCGGTGGAGGCGCGGCACCAACCCAGCAGCGTCAGGGCCTCGTACTCGTCGCGGCGTTCGGGCTCTACCAAGCCGAGGCCACGGGCGAAGACCTCGTCGCCCACCAGACGCTTCATCACGCGGCGCTGCTCGATCAGCACCGCCCCGAACACACGCGCCTCGCCCACGCTCACACGCTGACCCCCGGGCGGCGCCACGCGGCGCACCTCGTCTGTGACCCACACATTGGGGGGCAGTGTGCCCTGCTCGCGCCCGTCTGCCCAGAGGCGCGCCGGCAGCGGACGATTCGCGGGCGGTCGTCGTGGGCGCGACGAGGGCTTGGGGCGCGTGTTCAAGGGGTGACTCTCAAGGTGTGCGGGTCCCCTGCCCACGAGCTAGCGCAGCGCGCGCCTCGGCCACGCTGAGGTGACGTCCGAGCGCTTGGATGACGCTCGGGTCCGTCTCCTGCTCGAGCCACCGCGCGAGCGCGGCGCGCACCTCGGGCGAGCGCGGCGCGGCCAACCCGGCGAGGCCGATGGTGGCCATGCGCGCGCCCTCGTCCGACGTGGTCGCCAGGGTCTCGACGGCGGCCTGCGCCAAGAGCGGGTCCACGTACGGGCGCGCGCTCGCGGTGGCGTTGGTGTACGCAGCCGAGACCAGCGCGCGGCGCACGTCGCCGTGGGCCTCGTGCTGGAGCGCGTCGGTGATGACGGGCTGGATCAGGTCCCGCGGCATGTCGCGCAGCGCGTTGTAGGCGCTGCTGCGCACGACGGGCCGCGCGTCCTCGAAGCCCGCCTGGACCACGTCCAGGAGCGCCTCCGTGCCGGCGTTGCCTGCTGCGTCCAGGCCCGCCACGCGCGTCTCCACGTCGTCGCTGGTGGCGAGCTCGCGGATGTAGGCGCGCGCCTCTTCACGGACCTCGTCTGGCGCGCTGTCGCGGCCGAGACCGCCGGCCGCGCGCATCATGGTGCCGCGGGTCACGATCTCGTCCACGCTGTCGCCCGTCTGCCGAGCAGCCTCGCGCAGCGCGGCGAGCGAGGACAACGTGGGCGTCGCGTTGGTGCCCAGCGCGAGCGCCGCACGCTGCCGGTTCATCGCGCTCAGCTCGCCGTCCGTCAGCGCCCCGGCCAGAGCCTGCCGCGACTCCTCGGTGTCGGCCATGCCAAGCACCAAGAACGCCATCGACTCGAGCCGCGGGTCCAGCTCGCCCGCGCGGATGGCGTCCAGCAGGCCCGCCCCGCCGCCCGGGTGTTCGCGCACCCAGGCCAGCATGAGCTGGTAGACGTCCTCGTGCGCCGGGTTCTCGCTCGCGTTCCACAGCTCGAGCGCACGCGCGCCGAGCGCGTCGCTGTCCAGCGCCACCACGGCCGCGCGCGTCATCCCACCGATCATCTCGGGGGGCGCCACCGCGTCGGGCGCGTGATCGCTGTTCCAGCGGAAGAGGGCCACATCCATGCTGCCAGGCAAGCCCAGCGGCGCAGAGGCGTCGCTGCGCTCGAGCTCGAAGCGGACCCCGACTTCGGTCGGCCCCCCGCCGAGCTGCACGCGGTGCAGCGTACTCCCAGCCACGCGCGTCACCCAGCCGAAAGCCGCGTCGAAGCGCCCCGCGGCGTCGAAGCGTCGCTGCTGGATGGTGATGCCGCGCGCCTCGGCCTCGTGGTAGTCGCTCGAGGTGCGGGTGAAGTCCAGCGTAGTGGCGCTGAACGCATCGCGCTCGTACCGAGCGAAGAACTCGCCGTTCACGTCGCGCTGCAGCAGTTCCCAGGACGGGCTGCGGGTGTCGCCGCCCACCACCTCGAACAGGCGCACGGTGCCCTCGATCATGGAAGCCTGCGTCGCGCTGGTGGCCTCGTTGAACGCGAAGCGCTCGAAGCGACACTTGTCGTTCACGGTCATCAAGAAGGGCTCGCGGAGCTGGTCCGCGCCCTCGACGTCTTGTGTGGGTACGATCAGGCCGGCGACCTGCGCCGCGCGAGTCGGACCGCTGGGTCCCGTGAGTGTCCGCAGGTGCAGCTCGGCGGTCAGCGCGGGCCGGTCACCTTCGGCGTCGCTCGGCGTCACGACCATGCGGAACGCACGGGTCTGACCAGCCTCGAGCTCGCAGCGCAGGCGGGGCGCTTCGGGCATGGCTTCGACTTCGGGTCCTCGACGGGGGCCGACCCTGAACGCCACGAGGGCGAGCAGGGCCGTGCCAACGCACGAGAACGCGATGAGGCGTCCTCGCTTCGTCATCAGTTCAGCACCATCGTGGGCGTGGTGTTGTCGTAGAGCACGCGGCTGTCGCGCGCGGCGCCGAACTTGAAGAGCGGCACCGTGGCGATGCGGCTCCAGTTGAGGCCACACGGATAGTAGAAGATCCATGCACGGCACCAGCGGATGGTGCGCAGGTCCGCGAACAGGTAGACGCCGCCGTTGGGGCCGCGCATGTTCTGGTCCACGTGCAGGTTCAAGTTGGCCTGCGTGGAGGGGGTGTCGCCGAAGGTCGGGTCGCTCAGGGTGAAGCCGACGTTCAGGCTGCCGCTGACGGGCAGCGCGTAGTCGAACACCGTCAGGCTACCCTGCACGCCAGCGCGGAAGATGACCACGTCGACCGCGACGCTCACGCTGCCGCCGAGGTTGATGTAGGGGCGCGCGGTGGCCGCGATCTGCGCCTCGGCGTCCGCGTCAGGGAAGCGGCGGCCGCCCTCCACCGCGTCGCCGTGGGCGATGCCCAGGTTGAAGTCGAGTCCCACCTGACCCTGCACGCAGCCCTCGATCCCGAGCGGCACGGGACCGATCTGGAAGCGCGTGCTGACGCAGCGACGCTGCGTGAAGTTCCAGTCACGGCTGTAGAGGTCGGCGCTGTCGGGCACCGAGCGGTGAAACGACTGCACGCGCGTGCCGAACACGTCGAGGTACATGTCGAGGTTGCTGGCGGCCGGGTCCTGGAGGTCCACGGCAGCCGACGCCTTGGCGTCACCCACGCGGATGCGCGGGAGGCGGCTCGAGGCGAGATCGGCCGTGGCCTGTGTCCGGGTGTAGGCACCAGGTCCAGACACGAACGACTTGGACTCGAAGTTGAGCTGTACCCCGACGTCGTTGTTGCCGATCTGACGGGAGAGGGTGGCGCTCGCACCGAGCTCGGAGGCGGCCTGCGCAGGCGGCCGCGCGCGCACCCCCAGCACGGGGAAGCGCGCGCAGTTGTTCTCGTCCACCGCGGAGCCCGATGTCGTCGGGTCGCTGGCGGCCCGACCGCCCAGCTCGCCGGCCTCCTGGAACGTGGACTCGAGGCACACCTCGATCACGAACTCCTCGACGGTGCGCCAGTCGCCGGTGTCCACCAAGGTCAGGATCTCCTCCGTGGGGAACAGGTCGAACGAGTAGTCGTTGTCGGAGTTCGCGGTCAGACGGCTCCAGCGCGGGTTGGCCAGCGTGTCGCCGTTCTCGTTGTCCACCTCGACGTCCACGAAGTCGCCCGCGAAGTCACCCTCGGCCGGCGCGATGCGCACGCGCTGGATGAGCTCGCCCTCGAGCAGGTTGCGGTCGCCCACGTCACCCGTCTCCGGGTCCACCACGTCGAAGGGGTCGGCGCCGAACGCGCGACGGTCGATCTCCACGGTGATCATGGCGCGCTGCTCCTCGTCCGAGCCTGGCGCGCGCTCCCAGAACAGCGCGATGTTCCCGTCGGGCGTGACCTCTTCTTCGATGTCCGTGCCGGGCGAGGGCTCGACGCGCAGCGTGTGCAAGCAGCCGTCCGCCTCGGCGCCCTCCTCGAACGAGCTGCGGCAGGGCGGGTTCAGGCCCTCGGCCTGCGCGGCCTCGGTGAACGCGAACATGCGCTGGGCGTCCACGTCCATGCTCGGCTGCTCCTCGTCCACGTCCACGAAGACCATCAGGTCGTAGTCGACGGACGTGCGGCCTTCACGCAGGCACTCCTGCGGCAGCTCCAGGATGGGCTCGAAGGTCTGGTCCGTGCCGCCACCGACCAGCTCGTAGTGCAGCGTGGCCACCTCGCACTGCGCGAGCGCGGCGCGCTCCTCGACGGTGGGAGTGCCCTCGAAGTGCTCGATCAGGGCGACGCTGACCGCCACCTCGCGCGGCTCGGGGAGCGGCGCCTCGGACTCGGCGCGTAGCGCGAGCTGGATGGGCAACCGGTGGCCCAGGTAGACCGGCTGGGTCGTGTCGTAGGGCACCGCCAGGTGGGACACGGTGATGGCGCTGAACACGGGCAGCGCGTCGCTCGCCACGCACACCCCGTCCCGCAGCACGGTGCCATCGCCACACGTGCGGCTCGCCCCGCAGCCACTCCCGGCCGCCGCGAGCGACAAGAGTGCGCCCACCGCGCCCGCTCGCCGTCTGTTTCTGTTCCAGGTCTTCATCCTCATTTGGAGACTCCAATCACCCGCTTGCGGGCCTCACTGCTGTCACTGGCCGCACCGCGGCCTTCGAGACCACGCAAGCTAGTGGGCAATGGGCGTATCGGGACTTATGCGGCGCTTAAGCCGCGGGTCAGGTCGTCATGCAGCTGAAATGACAGGGCAATGCGCCAAGTGCGCCTCGGCGCTGGCCTGGCCGCGCGCGCCCTCCATACTGCCCCGCTGTGCGCGTCCACCTCTCAGGCCACGTCGACATCCCCCCGCCGCGCTGGAACGACGTGCTCGCGGAGCTCCCCAACCACGTGGCGCTGACGCGCGCCGAGCCGGGCAACCTGCGCTTCGAGGTGACCCCCGCCGAATCGCCCGAGGGGCGCCTGTGGGTGAGCGAGACCTTCCGCGACCGAGCTGCGCTGGAGGTGCACCAGGCGCGAGCTCGGGCGTCTACCTGGGGGCGCCTCACGGCGGGCATCCCGCGGCACTTCTTCCTGGTGCGGCACGGGACGAAGCGCGACCGGGACGTGCTGGCCGCACTCTACCTCACGTGCCGGCGGCAGACGTTCACGTGGGTGGACCCGCAGCGCTACGCCCTCGACGACTTCGACGCGGACACACAAGACGAGCTGCTGCTGGTGTGTGAGCGGGACGACCGTGTGGTGGGCTTCGCCGGACTGTGGACCCCGGACGACTTCCTGCACCACCTGTTCGTCCACGAGGCGCAGCAGGGGCACGGCGCCGGGCGCGGGCTGTTGCGCGCGGCCCAGAGCTACGCGAAGGGGCCGTTGCGACTCAAGTGCGCGGTGCGCAACGACCGCGCGCTGCGCTTCTACGAGCAGCTGGGCGGCGTGGTCGAGAGCACGGCGACGGCCGAGCCCGAGGGCGAGCACCACACGGTGGTGCTACCCGTCCCGACCTGACGCACCAGGCGGCGTACCCGGTGACGCGCCAGCCCGCGTGCCCGGCGCGGGCGGACGGTCGGTCGGAGCCCGCTCCCCGCGCGGGACATGACCCTCGCGAGCGAGCCCCGCCTCAGGTCAGGCGCAGGGGATGCGCGACGCGCGGCTGGTGGCCGAGTCCGCCGTGACGGGCAGCACGAACGCGTCGTACAGCGCCGAGAGCGCGCGCTCGTACTCGTCCGGGATGACGCCCACGATGATGTTCAGCTCGGACGCGCCCTGGTTGATGATGCGCACGTTCACCTGCGCGTCGCGCAGCGCGATGAAGACCTTGGCCGCGATGCCGATGGTCTTCGACATGCCCTCGCCCACGATGGCGATCAGCGCGATGGCCGGCACGAACTCGAGCGAGTCGGGGTGCAGCGTCTCGCGGATCTCGGCCAGCACGTCTTGGATCTTGTCCTCGATGTCCGTCGCGTCGACGATGACGCTCATGCTGTCGATGCTGGACGGGCAGTGCTCGAAGGAGACGGCGTGCCGCTCGAGGATCCCGAGCAGCCGGTAGATGAAGCCCACCTCCTTGTTCATGAGGTTCTTCTCGACGCTGATCATCGCGAAGTTCTTCTTGCCCGCGATACCCGCGATCTCCGTCGTCTGCTCCACGTGTGGGCTGAGCGCGCGCACGATGCGCGTGCCGTCGTGCTCCGGCGCGTTCGTGTTGCGGATGTTGATCGGGATGCCCACCTCGCGCACCGGCAGGATGGCCTCGTCGTGCAGCACCGACGCGCCCATGTACGAGAGCTCGCGGATCTCGGCGTAGGTGACCTCCTGCATGGGCTTCGGGTCCTTCACGATGCGCGGGTCGGCCATGAGCAGGCCCGACACGTCGGTCCAGTTCTCGTACAGCTCCGCCATCACGGCCCGTGCGACGATGGCGCCCGAGATGTCCGATCCGCCGCGCGAGAAGGTGCGCACGCGACCCTTGCCGTCACGACCGTAGAAGCCGGGCACCACGTAGCGCTTGCTGGTGTCGGCCAGGCGCTCCCCGAGCAGCGAGTAGGTCTCCGGGTCCACGCCGCCGTTGGGCGTGATGATGATGAAGTGCTCCGGGTCGACGAAGTCCGCGCCCAGGTAGGCCGCCAGCAGGAGACCGTTGAGGTGCTCCCCGCGCGACGCGACGAAGTCCTTGGTGACCCCCTCGCGCAGCGCCGCCTCGAGCTTGTCGAGGTGCCCCGACATCCCGGCGGACACGCCCAGCTCGCGCTCGATCTCGAGAAAGCGCTCGCGCACCTGCGCGTAGGGCGAGCTGAAGTCCGTGCCCAGCGACGCGCTCTGTTGGCACAGGTAGAGCAGGTCGGTCAGCTTGGCGTCGGTGGAGGAGCGCTTCCCGGGGGCCGAGGGCACCACGATGGAGCGGCGCGGGTCGGACTCCACGATGGCCAGGACACGACGAAACTGGTTGGCGTCGGCGAGGCTCGAGCCGCCGAACTTGCAGACGATGCGGGACATGGCGCGAGTCGTGTCTCAAGACGCGACAATTCTCAAGCCGGTGGCCGCCGAAGCCACACGTCCGCTACGCTGAAGCATGTTCACGGGGACCCAGCCGCACCTCATGGCCCTCTACAACCGGTGGATGAACGAGCGCATGTACGCCGCCTGCGCCACGTTGTCGGACGTACAGCGGCGCAAGGACCTGGGGCTGTTCTTCAAGTCGGTCCACGGCACGCTGAACCACATCCTGTGGGGCGATCAGGCCTGGCTCGCGCGCTTCACGGGCGGCGCCGGGACGACGGTGCCAGCAGGGACGGAGCTGTACGCTGACTACGAGTCCCTCTGGGAAGCGCGGCGGGCGTTGGACACCGAGATCCTCGCGTGGGCTGCGGCGCTCACACCCGAAGCGTTGAACGAACCCATGACCTGGACCAGCAAGGTCTACGGGTTCACGCAGACCCAGCCGCGCTGGGTGCTCGTCACGCAGATGTTCAACCACCAGACCCACCACCGCGGTCAGGTGCACGCGGCGCTGACCCACTTCCACGTGGACATGGGGGCGACGGACGTTCCGCTCACCCCCGAGCTATTGGAGTGATCCCTGAGTTCAGGCGTCAGGGGACCCAGCTGCAGGGCAGTCCGGTGGTCGCGGCCGCCTCGCAGAGCGCCTGAGGCGTGGTCATCGGCGGCGCCAGGCTCGGGTCCAGCTCGTCGCAGGCGTAGGTGCCCGTGCAGGACTCGAAGCGGTTCATCCAGTAGGCGCAGCCGAAGGTGTTCTGGCAGGTGGTCTGGTTGAGCTGCGTGCAGTCGGTGAAGTAGCAGTCGTCTTCCGCCCACAGGCAGCCCTGGGCTTGGCAGGCCCCCTCGCTCTCCTGCATGTGGCAGGCCTTGAAGCTGCACGAAGCGCCGTCCCAGCGGCACCCGATCGAGAGCGCCACGCAGTCGTTGAGGTTGTCCTCTGCGCTGCAGCCGGGGTCGCTGGGCTGGCCGATCATCAACCCGCCGAAGTCGCAGCCATCTCCGCGCACACTCGTACAGCTCAGACCGAGTAGTTCAGCAGACATGCACTGCGTGTCGTCGAAGTCGGCGCAGCTTCCGCCCCCGACACACACGTTGGATGCGCCGCCGAGGTCCATGCCCCCGGGGCCACCATCGGGGTTGGGGGTGCCGTCCGATTCGCCACACCCGGGCGCGTGCGCGAGCACCAGGGCCAGCGCGAGGGTGTGGGCAGGGATGCGAGAGCGACGGGTAATGCGTGACATGGGTCCTCGGGAGTCGAAGCACCGAGCATTGGCCGATGGAGCGCGCGCATCCATCGGAATGATTCCGGTATGGAGGGGCTGCGCCACGAGGCTCGGAAGCGGGTGATTTATTTCGGGAGATACGAGCCCGCGTCGCATCTCTTCCCGCACTGAACGGCGGAAAAATTCCGATACCGGGGGTGAGCGCGCGCACCCACCATCGACCCATGCCGAAGTCCCTCCATCCCACGCACACGACCCGCACGACCCGCTCGACCCGCTCGACCCGCACCGACGCGGTGCTTTGTGCGCGCCTGTCGGCAAGCGTCCTCCTGCTGGCCATGGGGCTCGCAGGGTGCGGGGACGAGACCGGGCCCACGCCCGACGGGGGCGCGCGCGATGGGGGCGCGCAGGACCAAGGCAGCGGCGACCTGGGTGGCGGCGGTGACCAGGGGATGGGGCCCGTGGACCTCGGCGGCGAGCCCGTGTGCGAGGGCAGCTTCGTGCCCAGCTGCGAGAACGTGCAGGTCAGCGAGCACTGTACCGCGCTGTCGGGCTGCAGCTTGACCGGCACGGGCTTCTGCGCTCTCCGACAGGACGTCGTCATCAACGGGCAGCCGCCGGACTGCGACGCGCTCACCACGGAGGCCGCGTGCGAGGCCGTGACCGAGTGCGAGTTCTACGCGGACTGCGCTGGGACCATCAACTACACCGACTGCGACGAGGCGCCGACACGTGAGGTGTGCGCGCAGCTCTCGGTGTGCCGCATGCCCTGCTTCACGAGCGCGTGCCCGACCAACTACGACTGCGTCGACGGGCCAGACCCGGGGCCGGACCTCTTCTGCGTGCGGCGCAACACGCGCTTCTGAGCCGCTCCGAAGATCCGTGCGTGGGGCTTCGAGCTCAGTGGACCTCGAAGCGAATCGGCAGCGTGAGCACTCTCGACGTGCGCGCGACGCCAGGCGGTGGCGGCGGGAGCTGCACGCGCTCGGTGGCGCTCGCCGCGATGCGATCCAGGCGTGGACTCCCGCTGGACTGCACCAGCGCTACCCCAGTGATTCCGCCGTCGGGGCCGAGCGCGATGCGCAGACGGAGCACCAGCGGCTCGTCGTCGCCGCCGCTACGCCGACCACGCGCGTAGTGCTGCTGCGCCTGCTGCGCGATGGCACGCTGCACAGCGCGCAGATAGCGGGCGAGGGCGTCCGCGTCGGCTGCCCCGCTCGCTGCGCCGCCCGCGCCATGCCGTGGTCCTGAGCTGCCCTGCTCGGCCCCGAGTCTTCCGGCGGAGCCGCCGTCAACGGGGCCGTGCGAACCCACCCCGACGGCGCCGGTGGCGCTGATGGCGCTGGTGCCCGTCGCCTGGGGAGATGCGGACGCGTCAGGCACATGGGGGCTCTGTGTCCCGCTCACGAGAGCCGACGCAGGCGGTAGGGCCGAAGCGCGTGGCTCGGCCGGGTCGAGGGGGGCTGGCGGCGCGAGCGCCCGGGATGGCTGCGTGTGCACGGGAGGTGCCCCGGACTCGAGCGCGCTGCGCGCTGCGACGCGCGTCGGTCGCGGCTCCGCAGGGAGGACGCGTGCGGGGGGCGCGCCTGGACCAACCCCTCCGCTGACCACGGCGATCTCCACCGGGTGCCCGTCGCCTCCCTCGGGCCCGTCGCCGAGCTCCATCGCATCCAGGGTGCACGGAGGTGAGACGGGGAGCTCGTGTCGGGGGCACGGCGCGGCGGCGCCCGGCACCCCCGCCACCAGCAGGAGGTGCAGACCCAGCGAGCACACCACCGACAGCGCCGGTCTCACGGCGCGAACACGAACAGGCGCAGCTGCCCCTCGGGGGCGTCGTGCGTGGTGACGACCAGCACGCGTCCACGGTAGGCGAACGCGCGCGTGTGGGAGGACTCGAACGGCAGCGTGACGGGGGACACCGACCAGCTGTCGTGCGCGACGTCGTAGAGCTCCACCGCGCGGGTGCTGCTCGCGTCCTGGCCCTGCACGACGCTGCCGCCCACCAGCACCGCGCGCTCGCCCAGCGCGACCAGCTGCGGCGAGAGGCGGGTCTCGCTGGGGCACGCGATGGGCGCGAAGTCGCGTGTCTCGAACGAGAACGCCTCACACTCGGGCACGAGCTGGAAGTTGTCCCGCATGCCGCCCACGAAGAGGAAGCGCTCCCCCACGCGCTCACCGCCGAAGGCGCGCCGCGCCCTCGGTAGCGTGAAGCCGGCGTCGACCCAGGCGTCGTCGCTCGGCGCGCGCTGCAGCGCGTCGGTCAGGTGCTGAAAGGCCGCCATGCCCTCGCGCGCGGGGTCGTAGTTGAGGCCGCCCATCACCAGCAGCTCGCCGGCGGGGCTCTGCGTCAACGCGAACTGCGTGCGTCCGCGACCGAGCGCGGGTGCGGCGCTCCAGGTGCCGTGCGCGATGTCGTAGGTGAAGGACTCGTCGTGCGCCACGGGCTCGCCCTCGGCGCCGATGCCGAAGCCGCCCACCGACACGAAGTGCGTGTCGTCGACCGCGAGCACCGCCATGGTCTGGCGCGGCACGGGATAGGGCGCGAGGGTCTCCCAGCGCAGCGTGGGCAGGTGCAGGCGTCGCGCGTCGCTCGAGAAGTTCTCTGGCGCGAAGTCGTGCTGCCCGTGGCTGGTGTTACCGCCGAACAGGTAGAGCCAGTCGTCGACGATCACCATGCCCTGGCGGTTCTTGGTGGGCCCCTCGTAGTCCACCGAGATGGTGACGGGCTCGGGCGCAGGCCACACGCGCTCGATGTGCGGGATGCGCTGGGTGACCTCCATCCCGGCCGTGCCGCCGACCGACAAGACCTGCCCGAGCACGGCCACGTTCTGGTGGAAGAAGCGCGGGAAGAGCACGCTGCCCGCAGCGCGCCACGCGCCCTCCTCGGGCTGACCCGGAGCTGCAGGCCGATAGAGGTGCACGACGCCGTCCATGCCCGTCACCACCAACTCACCGTCGAGCGCCGCGGCGGCGGCACCAAAGGGCGAGGCGGGCAGCTCGGGCCCTCGACGCCACGCGCCGCTCGCGGGGTCGAAGAGGTGCGTCCCACGCTGCGGCACGCCGTTCGGGTCCATGCCGCCGACCACCACCAGCTGCTCCCCCACGGCCGCGACGCCCAGGCCGCGCACGCGGAAGGGCGCGGGCAGCGAGCGCCAGCCAGCGTCGACATCGGCGAGGTCCAGCGCCTCGATGGTGGTGGCCCACGCGGCGGTCGCGGGGTCGCCGTCGAGGTCCCAGCCGCCCGCGACGTACAGCACGCCGTCCAGCACAGCCGCCATGTGGCTGGAGCGGGGCGCGGGCAGGGACGGCAGCGCGCTCCAGCGGTTGGTGGCGACGTCGTAGCGCGCCACCTCGTCGGTGGACCGCAACCTGTCGTCCTCACCCGGAGTGGTCACCGCGTAGAGGCCGCCCACGCGCACGACGCCGCCTTCGTGCGCCACGAGCGCCGCGCTCTGCAGGCCCCGCGCGAGACCCTCGAGGTCCTCCCACTCGCCCGTGCGCACGTTCAGGCGGCGCAGGCTGCTGCTCTGGCCCGACGCGACGTAGTGGTGCGACTCGCCGCGATAGCCCCCGAGCACGTAGAGGTGCTCACCGAGGGCTGCGGCGCCGAAGCTGGTGACGGGGGCCTCGAGGAACGCGTGCGGACCCGCCTCGACCCGCGCATGCCGCATCAGAGGCGAGGTGCGCGGCGCGTCCTCGGTGGCGGGGGCGGGCGTGGTGCCGCGCGGCGCGCTCGACGCGCACGCGCTGCTGAGCAACGCCGTGGCCGCGAGGCAAGCGAGGGAGCGGTGGTGCCGCGCGCGGGGGCTGCGCGACGCTGGGAGGGAGACGTGTCGGTGGGTCATGGGTGCGTGAGGGTGTGAGGCGCGCCACGGGCGTCGCAGCGCGAGGTCGGTGTTGGGGTTCAGGGCGTCGGCAGGACGGCGAAGCGCAAGGTCGGGTGACCAGAGCCCCCGGCTTGGTCGTAGTAGCGCTCGACCGCGATGCGGAACACGGCGTCCTCGGTCGTACGCACGACGTAGACGCGCGGCTTGGGCGTGAGGATGTGCGTCTCCACGTCGTACGCGTACCAGGGGTCGAGGCCGCCCGAGATGACGTAGTCTGGCACGGTGTCCTCGTCGTCCCCGTCGGGCAGGTCCGTCTCGAACGCGGCCTCGGCGGGCGAGGTCACCTCAGTCAGCGGCTGGCCGTCGACGCGCGCCGCGGTCACGCCGCCCGTGCCCGTCTGCCCACCGTTGAGCGCGATGTGGAAGCGCCGAAACGCGAGGTCGAAGCGCCGCTCGCCCGTGTCGTCGGCCGGGTCCTCGGGCTCCACCTCGCGCAGCGTGTCGAGGTCCAGGTACACCCAGCGCTCCGGATCCGACGCGTCCACGGTGAGTGTGCCCTGGCCCTCGGACTCGAGCGTCACGTGCACGTAGCGCTCCACGTAGCCGTCGCCCGCGTCACCCGTGTCCGTCGGCCCCGCGTCCAGGTCGCGGGGCGGGCCTTGGTCCCCGTTGTCGTGCGGGGCGATGTCGCCACACGCCGAGAGGACGTGCAGCAGCGCGCCAACCAAGAGGCCGACGACGAGCGCGCGGAGGAAGTCGGGGGTGTCGAACATGCTTGGCTCCCGTCGGTGCATCAGTAGTCGAGTCGAAGGCCCGCGTAGAACCCGCGCGGGCGAATGTTGAGGTAGCGGCCCCCTGCGCCCGCGAGGTTGTCCGCGCCCGCGAACACCGCGACGTAGTCGCCGAGGGTCTGCTCGACCCGCGCGTCCAGCGAGAGGTAGGGGTCGTCCCGCACCTCCTGCGTGTCGCCGCTCGCGTCGGTCTCGTAGAAGGGGCGCTCGCCCACGACCGAGCCGCGCACGACCGCCGAGAAGCCGGTCCCCGGGACGGCGTAGCGCACCCGGAAGGTGCCGCGGTGACGGGGCCGCCCAGACAGCGCGCGCTCGCGCTGCAGGTCACGTGCGTCCAGAAACACGTAGGTCAGCTGCAGGTCGAGGCCGCGCGCGGGACGCAGGCGCACCGAGAGCTCGCTCCCCTGCGTGATGGCCGAGCTGGTGTTCACGTAGGTGTAGACGACGTTGGCCGCCGTCTCGTCGAGCTGCGTGTCGATCAGGTCGTCGATCTGGTTGCGGTAGAGCGACACGCGCAGCCCCACGGCCTCTGTGGCCTGCCACTCACCCTCCAGCTGGAAGCTCCATGAGGTCTCCGGGTGGACGCTGGGGTTGCCGATGACGCGGTAGCCCACGCTCGGGTTCTCGAAGCTGAGGTACAGCTCCTTGAAGTTGGGCGCGCGGAAGCCCCGCCCCGCGCTGCCGCGCAACACCAGCGATTCGTGTGGGTCCAGTCGTAGCGCCAGCTTGGGTGACGCGAACGCGCCGAACTGCGAGTCCACGTCCACGCGCAGGCCAGGCGCCACGACGAAGTTCACGTCCTCCTGCGCCACCCACTCGTACTGCGCGAAGGGCGCGACGCGCGTGCGGTGCCCCTTGCGGCTCAGGCGGTCCGCCAGCAGGGACTCCTGCTGCACGTCCGCGCCGAGCGTCAGGGTGTGTCGGCCATCGTCGCTCACGTACGCGTACTGCGCGCTGACCTCGCCCAGGCGCTGGCGCGTGGTCTGGTCCAGGTCCTCCTGCGCGCTGCCGCGCTGGTCCAGCACGAACTGGTCGCGGAACTGCGTGAAGTAGACCTGCGTGGCGAACGTCCCGCGCGCGAACTCCGTCGCGAGCGTGCCCCCGAGACCCACCTCGTCGATGCGGTTGTGGCGGTCGTACACGGCCCCCGTGGCGCTGGCGTCGATGCCGACGAGGTCCCGACGCGACAGGCGCAGGCGCAGGCCAAGGTCGGTGTTTCCCACGTGCTGGCCCAGGCTGAGCGCGCCGTCGTACTGCGTCACCTCGCTGCCCGTCGTGGCCACGTCCGAGGGGTCGAGGTCGTACGCGCCGACCCGGTGCACGCCGGCGTCCACTCGCGCGCGGAAGTCGCGCCTGCGCACCGCGGCCCCCAGCCCGAGGTCGAGCGTGGCCCCCTCGAGCGCGTAGGGGTCGTAGGTGCCGAGCGAGAGCCGCCCGTCCATGGCGAAGGGCGCGCTGCCCCGCCGCGTGATGATGTTGATCACCCCGCCGTGCGCCGCGCTGCCATAGAGCGCGGAGCTGGCGCCCCGCACGATCTCGATGCGCTCCACGTCCTGCAGCGCGATGCGCGTGAGGTCGAGCGCGCCGTCCGAGCGCCCGATGACCGGCTCCCCGTCGATCAGGATGAGCGTGTGCTGCGGGTCGAGGCCCTGCATGCGCACGGTGCTGCCCTGGAGCGCGGGGATGATCTCGATGCCGGGCAGGTCCTCGAGCGCCTCGGCCACGTTCTCGGCGCCGTTGTCGCGCAGGGTCTCGCGGTCGATGACCTCCGTGGCCACCACGGCGTCCGAGCGCGACTGCGCGCGGCGCCCTGCCGTGGTGACGACGATCTCGTCGAGCTCGTGGGGCGAGTCCGCGCCATCCCCCGCGGGTGGCGCGGCACCGTCTTGCGCGCGCACCGCAGGCGAGGCGAGGCACAGGATGACGATGACGATGAGGCCAGTGCGCATGACAGTGCTCGAGCGGTCCCGCGTGTGTCAGAGCGTGACGGCGCTGCGCGTGGAGAGCGTGACCGCCCCCGTGCTGCCGCCCGTGTTCTGGTAGAGGTAGAGGGGCAGGCTCTTGTCCAGCGCGCCGACCACGGCCCCGTAGTCGTCGCCGTCGATCACCGCGAAGGCGGTCTCGAGGGTCAGCGTGCTGCGGTCCTCACAGTCCGCCCCCAGCTCGCCGTCACGCCACACGATCACGGTCGGGCCCGCCTCCGAGGCGCCGTCGTGGATGTCCAGGCACAGCGTGGACGTGCCGTTCACGAACGCGAGGTCCCCCGGCACCAGCGTCGAGGTGGCCTCGTAGTGCACGTCGATGCGCGGCGTCGTGTGCGGCGCGAAGCCCCCATAGAGCTGGACGCGCAGCTGGTCCGTGCTGCTGGGCGCGGTCGGTCCCACGCTCACGTCGGCGGGCGCGGCGTAGCCCACCAGCAACGACACGGTGCCGTGCGGGTCGGCCGCCGTGACGTCGGTCAGCCGCACGTGCTGCACGGGGGCGTCCAGCGCGCAGAGCGCGACGTAGCGCTCGGTCGCGGTCGTCTCGACGGGAGACACCGTGCACTCGGGCGGCGGCACCGCGTCGTAGGCCAACACCGGCTCGTCGTCCAGGGTCACGCTGGGCGTCTGCGCGCCGCCGCTCTGGTAGAAGTAGATGCCGCCCGTGGTGTCGAGGGCGCCGACCTCCGGTGCCCACGCGTGCCCGTAGCGCGTCTCGTAGGTGAGGGTGGCCGCGTCGCTGCAGTCCGCGCCGTGCTGCCCGTCCACCCACAGAACGACCAGGGCGCGGGCGCTCTCGGAGCCCGGGTGCACGTCGAAGCACACGGTGGAGACGCTGTTGATGAAGTCGTGTGGTCCGGCGAAGCCGACGGCCTCGGCGCCGAAGTAGACGGCCGCGTCGGGTGGGGGTTGGGGCGCTCCGCCGCCGTAGAGCTGCAGCTTGAACTGCCCTGCCGCGAGGGGCTCCTGCGCAACTACGGGCCCGCTCAGACCCAGAAAGAGCTGCACCGAGGCGTGCGTCCGGGTGGCTTGCACGCCCTCGAGCCGCACGTGGCGGACCGGCGCCCCGATGGGACAGATCGCGACGTTCTGCGCGCCAGCGCCGACCTCGCTCGTGACGCAGCCCGGGCCAGCGTCCGCCGTCGAGCCCTGGTCCTCGTCGGTTCCCTCGTCCGGGACGCCGGAATCATTCTCGACACCCGTATCAACCACATGAGCGTCGGGTGGCACGCCTTGGTCGGGGGTGATGGCCGGGCTGTCGTCGCAGCCAGCGACGACGAGGCCGAACAGGGTGATACCAACGAGATACGTCTTCACGGTTTCCTCCGAGCGCAGGGACGCCACACGAGGCAGCGACGGCCGCCACGCGAGCAGGGGGGGTTGGGCCGCGCGAGCTCCCTCGGCGGCTCTCGGAGTGGTGACGTTAATGAAAAAGAAAGTCAAAATCAATTTCAACAATTCGTACGAGGCCGAGATTCCACCCGTTTTCGGTGCGTGGGCTATGCTGCGAGCGTGACCCTGCCCCCGCCGACCCGCGCCGAGGACCCCTCGTGGGCGTCGACCCTGCGCGCGCTGGGAGAGCCGCGCCGCGCGCTCCCGATCGCCTCGGCGTCGGCTGCGCTCGTGGGCACGGAGTGGTTTGCGACCCACAGCGCCGTGGCCACCGCCAGCCTCGCCGCGTTCCTGGTGGCCTTCGTGCTCACCGTACCTGCCGCTTCCCGCTGGGCCCGCGCCGGGGGGCTCGACCCCGTGCACGTGACTCTGTACGGACTGCTGTGTGTGCTCCTGGTGGGCGTCACGACGCTGGTGCTCCCCGCCTCGCTGCACTTCGAGTCGTACGTGGCGCACCCGCCAGCGGCCATCGCCATCTTCGGGCTCGCGTCCATCGCGGGCTGGGTGCTGGGGCGGGACATCGACCTCGCCGCGGGCCTGAGTGATGCCCTCGAGCACAGCGCCCTGCTCACCCGTGAGACGGAGGACGCGCGCCTCCTCGCCCTGCGCCAGCACTTGGACCCCCACTTCCTGTTCAACACGCTGCAGGCCATCGCGGAGTGGTGCCGCGAGGACCCCGCGGTCGCCGAGCAAGCGCTGTTGGAGCTGTCGCGCATGTTGCGCACGCTCTTCGAGGGCATCCGTGTGCCCTTCTGGCCGCTCTCCCGAGAGCTCGACGTTTTGCTGGCGTTGCAGCGGCTCTACGCGCTGCGCGACGACGAGCGCTACGCGCTGGTGGCGGAGCTGATGGCCCTCGGGGCGGCCCACGAGACCAGCGAGCCGGCTTCGGACCCGACGGGTGAGGGCGCGCGGACCGTGAGCGCGCTGCCCGTGCCACCGCTGGTGCTGCTCCCCCTGTTCGAGAACGCGCTCACGCACGGAGGCGCGGGCGCCCCCCTCCGCCTCAGCGTCACGGCGGCTGACGGCACGCTGCGCGTGCGGCTGTGGAACGCCGGCGCTTTCGCGGGCATGCGCGCGGGCGGGACGGGCATCGAGACCGTGGAGCGCCGCCTCGCGCTCGCGTACGGGTCGCGCGCGTCACTGCAGGTGATGCCCGAGGCGTGGGAGGGAGTCGCCGGCACGGCCACCGTCGTGACGCTGCCCCTCGCGAAAACCACACCGCGTGTGGCGCAGGGGGCGACGGCATGAGCGTGCCTGTGCAGCGCCCGCTGCGGGTGATCGTCGCCGACGACGAGAAGATGGCGCGCAAGCGTGTGCTGCGGCTGCTCGAGGCCCTCGGTCCCGTGGACCTCGTCGCGGAGTGCCGCTCCGGCGACGAGGTCCTGCGCCACCTCGACCCGGCACGCGTGGACGTCGCCCTCTTGGACATCGACATGCCGGGCGCGAACGGGCTCGAGGTGGCGGAGCTGGCCCGCCTGCGCGGCGTACCGGTCATCTTCCTGACCGCGCACGAGCAGCACGCCGTGGCGGCGTTCGATCACGGCGCGCTGCACTACCTGCTGAAGCCAGTCGACGCGACCCAGCTCGCGCGCGCCCTCGACCGCCTGCCGGCGCGCTCGCCCGCAGACGAGGCTGAGAGCACGTCGGCAACACGCGCAACGTCGCCAGCAGCGCCCCTCGAGCGCGTGGCGCTCACCGTCCGCGGCGACGTGGTGCTGCTGGCGCCCCACGCCATCACGCACGCGCTCTACGACGGGGAGCTGGTCACCGTGCACACCGCCGAGCGGGCATACATCACGGACGAGTCCCTCCAGGACCTCGAGGCGCGCATCGCGAGCCCGCTGGTGCTGCGCGTGCAGCGCCGCGCGATCCTGAACCTCGCCCGGGTGCAACGCCTGCGAGGCCAGACCAGCGGCGGCTACGTGGCCGTGCTCGACACAGGGGCGGAGGTGCCCGTCTCCCGTCAAGCCGCCCGCGACCTGCGCAAGCGCCTCGGGATCTGAGCGGCCCGCGCGTCCCCGTCCGGCCGCTCGACCACGCCCCGCGACCGCTCGATGGCGGTCCGCGACCGCTCGAGGGAACGGCGCGAGCGAGGGACGCGAGGGGACGCCACGGTGATCCGCATGAAGCCCAACGCGTCCACGCCCTCCACCACGCCCCGCTCGCCCACGGGCCCCCGGCGCCCGCGGTTCCGCCGCATCACTCCCTACGTCCGCGCTGCCCTCGCGCTCAGCCTCACGCTCGCGGCCTGCGCGTGGTTCGGCGCGCCCGCGGCGCTCACGCTGCGCCACCTGCGCGACCCCGCCCTGCGGCGCGGCGGTGTCCCGGCCGGCGCGCTCAGCCTGCACCGCAGCCTCAGCGACCGCTTCGAGCCATGGGCCCGCGCGCGCATCGCGTCAGGCGACGCGGCGCACGTCCCGCTGCACGACGTACCCGAGAACGAGTGGCCCATCTTCAGCGCGGTGTTCTTCCTCAACGCCACCGAGTCGCTGCGCGACCAAGGCGTGGACGTGAGCTACGCCGACGCCAGCGTGTCCGCGGCGCGCGACCTGCTGATGGACCCGGTCCATCACACCTGGGTCCGCACGCACTGGGGGGACGACTACCTGCACGACCGCAACGTGTTCTTCCGCTCGCTGCTCATCGCTGGGCTCACCAGCTACGAGGCGCTCACGCACGACGGCCGCGACGTGCCCTTCCTGCGCGACCAGGCGGAGACGCTGGCGGCTGCGCTCGACGCGTCGCCGCACGGGGTGCTCGAGGACTACCCGGGCGAGACCTACCCCATCGACGTGATGGCCGCCGTGGCCTACATCCGTCGCGCGGACGCCGTGCTCGGCACGGACCACAGCGCGTTCGTGACCCGCGCCCGCCGCGCGTTCGTCGCGCCCTACGACGACGAGCTCGGCCTCGTGCGCTTCCGCGTGGATCTCGCCGGAGACGAGCCGCCGCGCCCCGTTCAGCCCGGCCGCGGCATCGGCAACTCGTGGGTGGGCATCTACGCGGCCGAGCTGTGGCCCGAGGACGCGGCGCGCTGGCACGCGCTTCACACCGAGCACTTCTGGCAGGACGCGGGCTGGGCGGCGGGCTTCCGCGAATTCCGGCGGGGCGGCCCCGAGGGAGAGTGGACCTTCGAGATCGACGCGGGCCCCGTGGTGGGCGGCTTCGGCACCTCGGCCAGCGCGTTCGGCATCGCGGCGGCGCGCCGCAACGGGCGTCTGGACCAGGCCTACACGCTCACGGCGGAGATGTTCGCCACGGGCTGGCCGGGGCGCGACGGTTCGCTGAGCATCCCGGGGCTCGTGTCACACCCCGCGGCGCCGCTCCTTGGTGAGAGCGCGCTGGCCTACTTCCTGACGTTGCAGCCCGCGCCGGGCGTCCCTGTCGTCGCTGGCGGGCGCGTCACGCCGCTCGTGTGGGGCAGCCTGCTGGTCTACCTGGCGCTCTTCGCGCTCACGCTGCGTATCGCGTACGCACTTCGCCCACGCGTCCCCCTCCGCTCCCTGGCGCGTGTCCGCTCCCAACCCGATGTAACCCGATGTAACCCGGTGTGACGGGGGATGCCCCACGTCCGGCGCGTAGGTTGTCGCACTATGAACCGACTCCTACGCTCACGACTCCTCGTCCTCTCCACGCTCGGCTGCAGCGCGCTCTACGCGGGCTGTGGCGAGGAGACCCCGAACAACAACGCGGACATGGGCATGCTGTCCACGGACGGCGGAGGGTCCGACCTGGGTGGAGGGGGGTCTGCCTGGACCGTGCGCACCCACCCCTGCCCCGGCATCAACCGCACGGACGCGTTCCACGTCGATACCGACGGAACCATGTGGCTGGGGTGTGGCACCGGAGCGGTCGGTGACGGGCTCTATCGCAGCGACGACGAGGGCGTGAGCTGGGCGATCCCCGCGACGTCCCCCGCCAACATCCTGACCTCGTTTCGCGTGGACAGCGTCCATCGAGGCGCCGATGGGCTCGTGTACGTCGCAGGGACGGGCTCGAACGACGCGCGGGTGATCAGCCTGGACACCAACAGCACACCCTTCGCCGCGGCGGCTGTGCTCACCGCGGGCGGGACGGTCGACACCACGTTCACGGTGTCGCCCTTCGTGACGACGGCCAGCGGCGCGGCGTTCGCGGACTCGCTCAACGGGCACGGGGCCCTCTACCGACCCAACGACACCGTCGGGGACGACGGCACGCTGTGGACGGAAGCCCAGGACTGGGAGTCCGACGACAGCGGTCACCAGATCCTCGATCTCGTGGCGCTCGGGGAGCGCTTCGTCGGCTGTGGGAGCACCATCGCCGAGCCGCCGTTCGTGTACCTCCCGTCGCAGGAGCCAGGCGCCGAGCTGTGGGAGATGACCCCGGTGGCGCTGGTGTCAGGCCTGGGGGCGTATACCGGCGAGATGTGGGGGGTGGCGGCGAGCGACGCGCGCGTGGTCGTGGTGGGCGTGGATCAGGACAACGACATCGGGAAGATCTTCGTCTCGGGCACGGACCGCTATGCCGCCGCGGACTACACGCAGATCGACATCGACGGACTGCTCCCCACGCGTGTGAGCGGCGCGGACTCCACCTGGGCGCGCGGCGTGTGCATGGCGGGGAACCGCGTGGTGGTGGTCGGCGAGATCCAGCCGCTCGGCGCTGGGGACAACAGCGGCTTCGTGCTCGAGTCCACCGACGGCGGCGCGACGTTCACGGACGTCACCCCAGACGGGTCGCCCGACACGTGGAGCAAGTGCGTCATCGACGGCTCGGGTCGCATCCTGGTGGCCGGCGCGGGCGCGGTGGCGCTGAGCGAGTAGTGCCAGCGCGTGGGAGTCTCCTGACGAGCTGCTAAGGTCATCGAGGTGCAGGCCCCCCTCCTTCGGCATCGGCTGGCCAACGCGCCCAGCGTCTTCCTCGGCCGTGACGCCGAGGAAGACGCGCTGCGCGTGCGGCTGCGGCGCGGCCCGGTGAGCGTGGTGTGTGGCGCGGCGGGCCACGGCAAGAGCGCGTTGGTGCAAGCGGTGCTGCGCGACGCGCCGCAGGTGCGTGTGGTCCGCTGCCAGGTCGGGCAGGCGCTCAGCGCTGTGGGGGCCGAGCTGATGCACGCGTTTGGAGCCGAGACCACGGGCGCCGAGGACACCGCGAGCGCCGCGTGGCCATCCCTCGTCCTCGACGCCGCCGAACAGGGATCCCACGTGGTGGTGCTGGAAGACCTGCACTTGCTCGAGCGGTCCTCGGCCGCGCGCTGGCTCGACGTGCTCGCGTGCTACGCGCGCACCTCGCGCTGGATCGTCACCTCGCGCGAGCGCCCGACCCTGGCGGCCATCCAGGAGCAGGTCGTGATGCTTGGGCCGCTCGACGACGCCGCCACGCGAGCGCTGACGCGAGCGTGCGGCGCGTGGCTGTCCGAGCTGGAGGTCGAGCGCATCGCCAGCGCGTCGCGGGGCTCGCCGGGGGCCGTTCGCGAACAGGTGGCGTCGGCGCGCTCAGGCGAGGCAGGCGCGTCGTCCGCCCTCGAGGCGCGTGCGCCAGCTGGGACGCTGGCACCACCTCCCGAGCGCCCGCATGGCGAGGAGGCCGCAACGCCAGCACCCGCCCGGCCCACTTCGGAGCCGCTCGACGAGCTGCGTGCGCTGCTGCGTGAGGACGCCCGCGGAGCCGCCGCCGCGCTGCTACACGACCGACAGGAGAGCTGGCTACGGAGCGGGAGAGCGAACGAGCTCTGGGCCGCGCTGGAGACCGAGCACGATGACCGCCTACGCCCCGCCAAGATGACGGTGGCGCTCGAGCTCGGGTCCCGTGATGCGCTCGAGTGGCTGACCGAGCACGCGCACGCGGAGGGCGGCGACGAGCGACTGCTGTGGGCCAAGGGGCTCCTGCAGCGCGGTCGCTCGGCACAAGCCACCGAGGTGCTCGAGTCGGACATGGACCAGGCGAGCCCCAACGAAGCGCGCCTCCTGTTGGGCGAGGCGCTTTGCTCGGCAGGCCGCCCGCAGCAAGCCATCGCGGTGCTGCGCCAGGTCGAACCGAAGTCCGCGACGGAGCGAGTGGCGCGCGACCTGCGCCTCTGCAGAGCACTGTTCCACGCGGGTCAGAGCACCGAAGCCGGCCTGCTGCTAGCATCCGCAGACCGCGTCCTGCGCGGGATCCCGCGCGAGGAAGCGGGTGTGCTGCTGGGCGAACGCATGGGCCTGAGCATGCAGCTGGGGTTGAAGGCAGAGCCCACGCGCGAAGCCGAAGCGTCGCTGTTGGGCAGGCATGGCAGGGTATTCGCCGGGATCCGGCTGCTGGCCGAGGGCCGAGCGGGGCGCGCACGGCACCTGCTACGCACGCTCGACAAGGAGTCCGAGCTGCCGGCCGGCGTCCGCTTGTTGTCCGCCGTGGGCACAGGGCTGCTGCGGGTCACCGGCGGTCACTACGTGGGCTTGGCGACGGGCACCCGCGAGGTGCTGCGCGAAGCCGAGCAGCTGGGCAACGCGACCCTCTACCAGTGGGCCTTCATGCTGGAACGACTGGTCAGCCTGGGCGCCAGCATGGACTCCCCCGAGCCCACTTGGTCGAGCCACGTCCCCCTGCCGGTCGGCGTCTTCGCCCGCTACCTGCTCGCGCTCCGCGTCGCTCATCGTGCGCGACGCGGCGAGCTCGTGCGGGACGAACAGCTGCCACGCGCCCAACCAGGGGATGGTCCCCTCGTCACGTGTGTGTGCGAGCTCTTGCAGGTGCACGTGTGCCTGCTCCGCGGTGAGGCCGCGCGCGCGGAGCGCTTGGCGGCGCAGCTCGCCCAGAAGAGCGCCGACCTGCGCTTCCTGTTCTTCGAGGGCGAGGTGCTGCTCATGCTGTGCTACGCCCAGCTCGCCCTTGGACGTCACGACCTGCTGAGCACGTCCGTCGAGGCGCTCGCACGTGTGGCCCGCCGCACGCGGTCGCGTCGCTACATGGTCATCGCCGAGCTGCTGCGCGCGGCGCTCGGGCCTGCCCCCAACGTCCACAAGCTGACCAAGCTCGCGTCACTGCGCGACGCCTCACCCACGGCAGCACGCGTGGCGTCGACGTTGCTCGGCGCAAGCGCGAGCGCTGACTCCCTGGACCAGCTCCTGGTGCGCGGCATCTCAGCACGCTGGCACGCCGACATCCAGCCGCTCACCGCAGGTCGCCGAGCCCTCTGGGTGTTCGACCCGGAGACGGGGTTGCTCTTCTTGACGGATCGCTGCGAGCAAGCGAGCCCCCTCCTGGCCCGCATCCTCAGCTGCCTCTTCGACGCGGCGGCGTCCCCCCTGGGCTACGCGACCCTCGAGGACCTGGCGCGCACCGTGTGGGACGTCAGCGACTACCACGCGCTGCGCGACGCCAAGCGCGTGCACGTCGCCATCCGGCGGCTGCGCACGTTGATCGAAGACGACGCCTCGGCGCCCACACGTCTGCTCACGGTGGACGGGGGCTACACCCTGGCGCGGGCCGAACGCCCCGCGCGCGTCGTCACCCGGAGACTGCCCGCGGAGCGGGACGCGCACGTGCATTGAAACGGGTGTGGGCGCGGGTCATCGAGCATACGCGGCCACGTTTCAGCGGAACGCGCCGACGCGATAGACGCCGCCGGCGAGGTCTTCCAACAGGGTGAGCCCCGCCGTGAGCTGCTCGGGGGTGGGCACCGCAGACCAGGCGAGCGCGAGCTGCCCGCCATCGCAGGACAGGATGGTGTCCGTGAGCTTCGTGAGCGCAGGGGCGCCCGCGTCGGTCAGCAGGCCCGCCGGGAGCCCCTCCACCTGCTCACGGCGAACCCGCGCGCGAAAGTCCGGTAGGCCCTCTCGCCCCACCAGCTGCAGGGTCACGCACGGGCCGCGCTCTCCCACCCTCGCGATGACACGCGCGTCACCGCGCGCCGTGGGGAGGGTGATGCTCGGCGGGTCGGGCTGCCGCCAGGCGTCGTCGCTCGGCACCCGCGTCGCACCCGGGAGCGTCATGTAGGGATCGAGGACATCGCTGCCCACCGAAGCGAGCGCCGCGACCACATCGACCATGAGGTCGAGCCCGACCATGCGATGTCCGGGCACCGTCAGGGTGACCATGCGTCCACGCGAGATCACCACGGCGTCCCGCAGCTCCCTGTGCACTCCGGCCAGCATCGCCTCGCTCCACATGGCGCGGACGACGGCTGGCTGGTCGCTCTTCACGATGAACGCGTCGTCGAAGGGGCCATGTCCCAGCTCGATGTCCTGCAACCCCATGGCACGGCCGAACGCGTTCAGCGCGTCCACGGGGAACACGTCGAACGCGGGACCGCCCCCGAGGGCGTAGTGCGCCCGTACACGCGTGCACACGTTCGCTTCGCCGTTGGCCCAGTCGCTGTGCAGATCGAGGCGCAGGACGACGCCGTCGATGCACAGCTGAACGCCGCGCACGGGGCCCCACGCCTGGCTGGGCGTGGCCGGCACATAAAGCGCCCCGCCACGCCGCAGCGCGAACTCTTCCCACGCGCGCAGGCGGCGGACCATCGCATCGCGCTTACCCAGGACGAAGTGCCTGCCGAAGAGGATGGCGCCGCCGGCGCCCAGACCACCGACGATGAGACCTGCCAGACCCATGAAAGGCTAACCCCGAGCGAGCGAAGGCTGTTCCGCCGGATCGACCAGCGCGCCCATCACGGCGCGCGTCATGCGCGCGCAGCGCTCCCCCAGGAACGCGTACGCCGATGGCCAGGGTGCGTCACGCAGCTCGCTGCGCAACGCCGCGCGAGCGCGATGGAGTCGGACGCGCACGTTCTCCTCACTCACACCGAGCGCCTCGGCCGCCTCCGCGGTGCTCACCTCCTGCACGGCGCGCAGCATGAACACGACGCGTTGGGCGTCGTCGAGTGCGTCGATGGCCGCCTCCAGCTGTGCGCGCAGCGTGGTGGTCGCGAGCGCGGTCTCGGGGTCCACGGCTGGCGCGCTCGGCGCAGGCGGCTCGCTCGCCAACATGGCCCCGTGGCGCTGCTGCCCGCGGGCGCGGGCGAGGGCCGCCCTGATGGCGATGCGCGTCACCCACGCGCCATAGTGCGCGGGGTCCTCGAGCTGATGCAGGTGCTGGAACGCCGCGAGGTGGCTCTCCTGCACCACGTCCTCGGCGTCCGAGTCGCTGCGCACGATGCCGCGCGCCACACGAAACAGCCGCTGGTTGTAGCGCTGCACCAGCGTGGCGAAGAGAGCGCGCTCCCCCCGTCGCACGGCCCGCACCAGCGCAGCGTCGTCGTCCAGCATGGGCGCAGCTTGCCACGGGCAGAGCCGCCGCGACCACCGCGGCGCATCCGCGCTGGATCACTCAGCGGAACGCGCCCGTGCGGTAGGCCCCGCCCGCCAGGTCCACCAGCAGGACCAGCCCGGTGGCGAGCGCCTGGGGTGTTGGCGGAAGCGACCACGCGGACGTGAGCTCGCCGTCCGCACACACCACGACCGACTCCGAGAGCTACGCGTGCTCCTCCCCCTGAAGCAGCGCGTTGTGGACGTCCAAGCGCACGACCACGCCGCGGAAGACCAACTCGACGCCGTTCACGGGACCCCCACTCATGCATGTGCGGGTGCGGCGGGTACTGCGTACCCCCGCGGCGCCTCGCGAACTGCTCCCACGCCTGCGCCCGACGGGACGCCGCGTGCTCGCCCAGGCACGCCCGCGTGGCCCCCCCCAACGACGGGCCACAGACGAAATCGTGTAACGCCGCGCCACCCGCTACGCTCTAGAGGACGTGACGCCGCGACCACATCCGCTCTGGCACCGCATGGGGGGCCTCGCCCTGCTGGTCTCGCTGCTGGTAGGCGCGTCACTCGCCCTACGGATCGCCCGAGGCATGCCGGCCTCCGCGATCGGGCTCGCGACGCTGGTGGGGTCCCTGATCGGCGGCTGGGTGCTCGCCGACCTGCTCTCGGGCCTGTTCCACTACTGGGCGGACGAGCGCGCCGACGAGTGCATGCCCTTCCTGGGCCGCAACGTCATCGTCCCCTTCCGCGAGCACCACGCCGACCCGCGCGCCATCACGCGCCACGACCTGAGCGAGACGAACGGGGACAATGCGCTCGGCGCGCTGCTGGTGCTGGGACCGCTGCTGGCGTGGGTGCCCGCCGCGCCCACCCCGAGCCAGCTCGCGCTGAGCGCGCTGGGGCTCGGCCTGGGCCTGGGCGTGCTGGTGACGAACCAGGTGCACCAGTGGGCCCATGCGCGCCATGCGCCGCGCGCGGTGCGCTGGCTCCAGCGCCGCGGCCTGTTGCTGTCCCCGGCCCACCACGCGCGCCACCACCGCGCGCACGACCGCGCCTACTGCATCACCGCGGGGTGGTGCAATGTGCTGCTGGACCGTGTGCTGCCGCGAGCGCCCCGCGCCACCGACACACCGCAGGCACACGACACCGCCCGAGCCCCGAACCATCACGCGCACCGACGCGCGATCACGACACCCCACGGAGCCCCCCTTGAGCAAACACGACGAGCGCCCTGAGATCACCATCGCCAGCTGGCTACGAGACAACGTCACGGACGACCCGCGCGCCCTGCGCTGGTTCGACGCGGAGGAGTGCGAGCCGCGCATCCGGCGCGCCTACAAGGATCTGCTGAGCGGCTATCAAGTGGACCCCGAAAGCGTGCTGAAGACCACGCGCATGCTGGACGAGCACGAGCCGCGCGGCGTGGTCACCGTCTCGGACATCACGTTCTTCTCCATCTGCGCGCACCACTTCCTGCCCTTCTTCGGCACGGCGCACGTCAGCTACCTGCCCGGGCGCCGCATCCTCGGCCTCGGGAAGCTGCCGCGCTTGGTGGACGCCCTCGCGCGCCGCTTCATGATCCAGGAGGACCTCACCGCGCAGCTGGCGCAGGTGCTCATGGACGCGGGCGAGGCGCGCGGGGCGAAGGTGGTGACCGACGCGCGCCACCTGTGCATGTGCGGTCGTGGTCCTTCGCAGCCGGGGGCCAGCACGCGCGTCGAGATCGCCCTCGGCGAGCTGCTCGCATGAAGGCGCCGTCGCGCATCGACGCGCGGGGTCACGGCACCACCCCCTGTGACCCACGCCTGGGCCGCCTTTGGCCATCCCATGACACCGGGGGCCCGAGCTGGGTCCCGGGCGCGTGGGTCGTGGGCATCGCGAGCATCGCGTGCGTCGTGCTGACGGGTTGCAGCGGGCGAGCCGAAGAGCCGGCGGGAGCGCACGCGGAGGCGTCCGATCCGAGGGCCTCCGAGGCCGTCGCGCCCGCGGCGCACACTGCGGACGCCACCGTGCGCTTCGGAGCAGGCTCCGAGTCACGCGTGGTGGACCTGAGCGCGCGCTCCGAGGGCCGCGTCGAGCTCGAGGTCTTCGAGCCCTACGAGGAGCGCACCGTGCGCTTCTCGGCCCTGCCCGCGCTGCCGCTGCTTGACGAGCTGCTGCCGTCCTCGTGGCGCAGCGCGGACGAGCTGGTCTTCGAGTGCGCCGACGGCTACCGCGCCGCCGTGCCCGTGTCGCGCTTCGTCGCGCACCAGGCGTTCTTCGCGACGGCCCGCGTCGGCGCGGACTTCGCCATCGACAAGTCCGTGGGCGGCGCCGTGGTACATACCGCGCTCGCGCCCGTGTACCTCGTCTGGGAGAACCAGCGCGACGAGCTCGTCCGCAGCGAGGGCGACTGGGGCTGGCCGTACCAAGTGGTGGGTGTGACGGTGGCGGAAGACGCGACAGGACGTTACGCCCGCATGGCCCCTCCCGACGACGCCGGCCCCAGCGCCGTGCGCGGCTTCGCGGTGTTCCGCCGCTACTGCGCGCGCTGCCACGCCATGAACGGCGAAGGCGGCGAGGTGGGGCCGGAGCTCAACTACCCCGCCAGCGTCAGCGAGTACCTCGAGCCCAGCTGGCTGCGCCGGTGGATCGACGCGCCCCTGAGCGTGCGTCGCGGCACCCCCATGCCCGGATTGCCGCAGGGCATCCCCGCGCGGCAGGAAGCGCTCGACGACGTGATCGCCTACTTGAACGCGATGGCGCGCCGCAAGCTCGCGCCCGAGGGCGAGCCGCCTGCTTCTGCCACGCTCGACACGACGCCCCCCGCGGAGTCACCCACCCCCGCCACGTCTGGCGCGACGCCTCCCATGGAGACCCCCTGAGATGTTCGAGGCCTTCTACCAGAGCACGTGGCAACACCCCGTGCTGCTCTTCGCGGCGTGCGCCGTCGGCGCGCTCGTGGCCTGGCTGGGACGAGCGCGCGTGCACCCGAGCGTGTGGCGCTACGCCCTGCTCGTCGCGGCCCTCGCCGCGCTCGACGCGTGGCTGACCTCCAACGACATCACCTTGATCGGAACGCTCCCGGGAGCCCTCGCCACGGTGGTGCCGGTGGCCTTCGTGATCCTCGGCGACCTGCGCTACCTGCTCCTGCCCGAGGTGCTCACGGACGAGGGCGCGCTGCACATCACCCCGCGCGCCGTGCTGCGTGCCACGGCCTGGGCCTTCGTGGTGCCGGTGGTGTCGCAGCTGGTCGTGCGCCTGGTCCTCCGCAGCGACGAGGGGCGCGTGCTCTTCCTCACCTACGAGACGCTGTTCTTCGCGCTCGTCCTCTTGCGCTGGCCCTACGTGCGGCACATCGCGCACGGCAAGCGCGCGCGCACGACCCTCGCGCGCTTGGATGCTCTGGCGCTGGCTTGGTACGGCACGTGGATCACGGCGGACGTGCTCATCCTCGGCCTCGGGCTCGACGTGGGCTACCTCGCGCGGGTGGTGCCCAACGTGCTTTACTACGGGGCGCTACCGGCCGTGCTCGTGTGGAGCGCGCCGCTGGTCTCGCGCTCATGAGCCCGCTCCGTCCCACGCACGATCGCGCCCGAGGCCTCTCGGGCCACTCGCCCTCTCGCGCACCCACAGCGCGTGCACCCGCGCACGCACGACCCGCGGAAGCACGTCGTCGGACGGGACGCCTCGCAACCCACGCCATGTGGGCGGGTCTCGTCGCGAGCGCTCTGCTCGGCCTCGCCTGCTGGCCCCTCGCGGGGCGCGCGCTCTACGGTGGCGCGGACGTGGCCCCGGACCGTGCGGGCTCCGCCGTGATGATGCGCTGGCGACGCGGCAGCTGGTGGGGCACGTGCAGCGGGGTCGTGGTCGCCCCGGACGCCGTGCTCACCGCGGGTCACTGCGTGCGCTCGGCCACCTTGGGTGAGCTGCAGGTGCGCAACGTGCAGGTGGGCCACCCGCGCAACCGCCCCGAGCGCGGCACCGTGCGGCAGGTGGTGGTGCACCCCAGCTTCGACGCCCAGCACCCGGAGCGGGGCAACGACCTGGCCGTGCTGCGTCTGAGCGCGCCGCTCACCCGCGCTCAGCCGGTGCCCCTCGCCGCCCTCAGCGACAATGTCATGCTGGCCGGGCCGCGCGTGCGCATCCTCGGGTTCGGCGTCACCCGCAGCGGCGGACGTGGGAGCGCGCGGCTGCGCGACGCCACGCTCGAGTCACTGTCGCCCTTCCACTGCTTCTCGGGAGACGTGCAGGGCATGGCCCAGACGCGCTTCTGCGCCGCCTCCCCCGAGGCCGGCGTGTGCCCCGGAGACTCGGGCGCCCCCGCCCTACTGTCCGTCGAGGGGGTCGAGCACGTGGTGGGCATCGTCAGCCTCGCGGTGGACAACAGCTCGCGCTGCGTCGAGTCGGCCGCCGTCATCACGCGCGTGTCCGCGTTCCGCGAGTGGGTGCAGACCGCGTCGCACTGAGCGCGCTGCCGCGGTCACGGCCACCGCCCAGTCAGCACGGAGCCACCACGGCTGGGCGTGGCGTCGAAGTCCTCGGGTCGGCGCGCTGCCGGTGCCGTCTCGGCGAAATCGGTATCCCCTGCGTCACTCGTCGCGGCGCTGCTGCAGCAGCACCAGCAGCTCGCTCACCTGGCGGCGCGTGGCCACCAGCTCGGAGCGCAGCCGGAGGATGACCTCGGCCCCCTCCCAGTTGACCTCGAGCTCGTGGATCAGCGTGCCCACCACGCGCGCCGTCTCCGCCTGCTCGTGGGAGAAGCGGTCGGCCTCGCGGTCCAGGTGCCCCTCCGCGCACAGGCGCTCGAACAGCTCCCGGTCGTGGTGCAGCAGCGCCAGCAGGTCGTCGAGATGGATGCCCTGGCTCATAGCGTGATCTCCTCGCGCACGGGCGCGCCGTAGAGGGCGTTCGAGGCCTCGACCGCGCGGGCGAAGTCCTCGTCGGCGCGGTCGGGCAGCCGCACGCTCAGCTCGACGTAGAGGTCGCCGTGCTCTTCTTTGCGCGTGACCCCCTTGCCGCGCAGGCGCAGCTTGGCACCGCTCTGCGAGCGCGGCGGGATCTTCATCTGCACGCTGCCCTCGAGCGTGGGGATGGCCACGCTCGCGCCGTTGTAGGCCTCGGCCAGGGTCACGGGCAGCGTGAGGTGCAGGTCCAGCCCCTCGCGCCGGAAGTGCGCGTGGGGGCGCACGTGGGTCTCGATCACCAGGTCGCCAGGCGGCCCTCCGTCGCGCCCGAGTCCGCCCTTGCCGCGCACCGTGAGCACGGACCCGTCTTCGGCCCCCGGGGGGATGCGCACCGTCAGGGTCCGCTGGCCGCGCACCGCGCCTTCGCCGTGGCAGACCTTGCAGGGGGTGCGCAGCTCACCGCGCCCGTGGCAGGTGGGGCACGCCGCGAAGAGCGCCATGGGCCCCTCGACGGCCTTGCGCCGCCCGCTCCCGCCGCAGTCGCTGCAGGTCGTCGGGCGCGTGCCGGGCTCGTCGCCGCTGCCGTGGCACACGCTGCAAGGGTTCTCGGTCGGCACGTCGATCTTGAACTCGGCGCCCCGCAGCGCGTCCGCGAAGTCCAGCTCCACGCGCGCGCCGAGGTCGTGTCCGCGCCGAGGGACGGGGCCGCGCCCCTGCCGCGCCTGCCGTCCGAAGAGCTCGTCCAGGTCGAACTCGAAGCCCCCCGCACCACCGGGCCCTCCGTAGCCCGCCGCGCCACCAGACCCGCCGAACCCAGCGCCCCCGACACCCGCCCCGCCCGCTGGTCGCGAGGCCCTCTGGCGCTCGGCCCACTGCGTGTAGGCGCGCGCCTGCTCGGGGTCGAAGCCGCCGCGTAGGCCCTCCTCGCCGAACTCGTCGTAGAGCTTGCGTTTCTCGGGGTCCGAGAGCACCTCGTGGGCTGCGGCGATCTGCTTGAAGTTCTCTTCCGCGGCGGGGTCGTCCGGATTCAGGTCCGGGTGCCACTTGCGCGCAAGCTTGCGGTAGGCCTTCTTGATCTCGTCGGGGGAGGCTTCCGACGTGAGGCCCAGGCGCGCGTACAGGTCGTCTGCTTTCGCCATGCGCGCACGATACCGCAGGCGCCCACGCACGACCCGGAGAGAAAATCACCCGCCGACCCAACTTTCGGTCTCGCGTGGTGTCCATGCTCTTACGCGGCCGCTCATCCGCGTGAAAGGACTCCCCATGCGCCTCGCCCTCGGACTCGCCCTCGCCACCCTGCTCGCGCTCCCCGCCGCGCAGGCGTCGGCCAACACGCCCGCCCCCACCGAGATCACGTTCACCGACGCCGACCTGGTGCGCGGCGAGCTGGTCCGCAGCGAAGGAGAGATCATCCAGGTGCGAGGCCGTCTCGGCACCAGCCGGCTCATCCGCCCGCGGGTCAACTTCGTCCCCGAGCTGCTCAAGGACGCCGAGAACATCTGACACCACACGGGCGCACGCCGCTCGGGTCACGCACACGCGGACGACACGAAGTCGTCGCAGCGGCGGCGCGCACGCAGCCCCTCGGTGGCGGAGCGGCGACGGCGCGCCCTGGACCTCAGCGCGCGTGCTCGACAGGCTCGTCCGCGACGCGCACGGTGGCCCCCTCGCGCAGCGGGATGCGACGCACCGTCGTGCGCTCGCCCGCGTCGGGGTGGTGGTGAACCTCCAGTGAGCCGTCGCTGCCCATGCGGACCGTCAGGTGCTGGGGGCCGTCGGGGTGGTCCACCCGCACGCGGGCGATCTCGTCGCCCTCGGCAGCCTGGTGGGTGACGGTGCCCTCGTACTCGCCCAGCTCGTGGGTGGTCTCCTCGCCGTCAATGTCACGCACCACGGCGGAGATCCGCACGCGGGGTGCCTCCTCCTCCTCTTCCTGATCGAGGTGGACGCGGAAGCCCACCGTCATGGCCGACCCGTACTGCCGCTCGGAGGCCTGCGTATCCGGCGGGAACGCGGTGGCCGGCTGGGCCCCGGCTGGCTGGCAGCCTGCGAGGGACGCGGCGAGCAGACCAGCGGCCAGCGGCGGGAGGGAGAACCAGAGGGTGCGCGGCATGGGGAGGGAGGCCATGGGGCCAACGTAGCGCTCGAACGCCGCATGTGCCCGTTGGCGTCCCGGCTGCTTTCCCGCATGGTTGCGGAGCGATGGCCAAGCACCTCCCGGACCCTCGCGGCCGCATCCTGGACGCCGCGCTCGTGCTCTTCGCCCGCTTCGGCGTGGAGGGCACCACCCTGAGCGATCTGGCCCAGCGCGCGCGGCTGGCGAAGACCACGCTCTACCACCACTTCCCGGACGGCAAGGGGATGATCTTCAAGGTCGCGGTGGAGGGCATGCTCAGCACGCACTGGGGGGCCTTCGAGAGCACGGTGCGCGAGCAGCCCGACCCGGTCAGCCAGCTGGCCTGCTACGCGCGCCTGCGGCTGCACACCTTCGACCGCGAGATGGCGCGCTGGGGGCTCACGCAAGAGACCTGGGAGTCCATGAAGCCCGCCGTCAACGTGGCCATGCAGCCCTACTACGCGCGCGAGCTGGCCCTGCTGACCGACGTGGTCAGCGCCGGCATCGCCGACGGGCAGCTGCGCGCCGGACACCCGGCGACCATCGCCGGCATCCTGCAGGCCGCCTTCCGCGGCCTCACCTTGGACGGCCGCCTCGACACGACCGCACGCGAGCGCGAGGCCGAGCTGACCGAGCTGGCCGAGTTCGTGGCAGGTGGGCTGCTGGCTCCGAGTGCGCGGACGCGGTGGCGCAAGGCCATGGGGGCTCCGGGATCGTAGCGCCGCGAGGGTGATGTCACGCCGGTCGCGACCTCACCGCAGCTCGAGACGCAGGGTGGATGCAATGGCCTCGCGCCACGCTGGTGCGACGCGCGCGTCGGCCGCGAACTCACGCCACCGCGCGACAGTCGCAGACACCTCCTGGACGACCTTCCGGGCTCGACGCACAGGGATCGAGGCGCTCTTCGCGCACGCGAGGATGTCGTCCACCGTGAAGTCGTCGCGCTTGCCGTTGACCGACATCTGGTGCCGCGCCGTCCAGTCGCCCGCGGGGTTGTACGACCACGTGACGTCGAACGCCGGCGAGAGCCGCCAGCTCCCGCGCTTGTCCATGAGGAAGGCGATGTTCTTCACGTGATCGTCTTGATTGCGCGCGACGAGGTTGAAGACCATCCGCCGGAGCTGCTGCTCGAGTTCCGGCATCGGCAGCGCGAGCTGGCGCATGACCAGCAGCGCCTGTTCGTAGCTGTGTGCGTGCGGGTCGTTGAAGTCGAGGTGCGCCATCGCGGCCAGCGACTGCATGTGGAGCTTCGACCCGTCGTCACGGCGATCGAAGCGGCGCGTCATGAAGTGGCGGCGCCCACCCTCCTCGAGCAGCCGACACTCGCTCATGTGCACACCCGCGGCGCGGGCCATGCTGGCGTAGGCATACTCGACCGCGCCGTAGCCGGATGGGTCGGCCAGCTCCTTGTCGCGGTTGTTCGCGACGCCGTCGAACTTCAGCAACCAGTGCGTGAAGCCCGGGTCGACGCCCACCTGACCAGAGCGCACCTCCCCGGTGGTCTCGTTCCACGCGATGACAGCCTTGGCGCGGGCGCCTCCCGCCGAAGTCCCCACGCGCAGCAGGTCCCGCAGCGAGTCGGCCTTGTCGGGGTCCGCGAACGAGGTACGCAGTTCGTCGCGCTGGCTGAGCACCTCCGAGGCGAGCGCGACGAGGGCGTCGATCTGCACCGCGCTCGGCGACCCTTGGCGCGGCCCCAGTGCAGGCGCGAACTCGAGGGCGCCCATCCCGCGAACGCCCGTGTAGCAGAGCCTCTCGACGGCGTTGAAGCTCTCTGGATGGCGCCCTTGCGTCGCGAGCCACGCATCGATCAGCGTGTTCCCGTACTTGTCGGGCAGCGCCTCGGCGAGCAGCCCTGGGAGCCCGTGGAAGCTGCGCGCGTCGAGCTCGGGAAAGCGGAACGGCCCCGGGCGCAGCGGCATCATGAGCGGGGCCACCTGAATGCCGGAGCGCGCAAAGTCGGGGTCGTAGGCGAAGGTGGTCACGCGCTCCCCGTCCTCCAGCGCGACCGCGCCGATGCGGCTCCCCCAGAGGCGCACCTCGGCGAGCGAGGTCACTTGTCGTCACCCCACACCCAAGCGGCCGGCGTTGGCGCGGGTGCCTCGGCGCGCGCGCGCACGCGCTGCCGGCGCTTGCCACGACGCTGGAGCAGGTCGATGGGGTCGCTGGTCGCGGGCGGCACCAGGGCATCCATCGCGCTCAACGTGTCGAGCGCGCGGAGACAGCGGATGAGGTTCACGAGCTGGGTGGACCCCCCGCCTTCGAGGCGCTCGACGGTGCGCTTGGAGATCCCCGCGGCGACGGAGAGCTGCTCCTGGGTCAGGCTGCGCGCGACGCGGAGCGCAGCCAGGCGCTCGCCGAGCTCGGCCGTGACGGATTCATCGCTGAGATGGTTGTCGATGCGCATAACTCGCAACATAGCGCGATTTACGGCTCAACGTGAATATTACTCGTCATTTGGAACGACTTACGCGCACGACACTTGCCAGTACATATCGACATGAAAGGCGATTTATATCCGAGAATTGCGATTAGTCGTCTTTTATGTCGACTAACGATCCGGCGAAGAGCGAAGCGATACCAAGCGTGCGTACGTGAAAACCGACACTCGGTCGGTTGACGACCTGTCAACATCGTGGGTCACGTCGACATCCGCGAAGTGCCACATGCATGGCCCATCGTCGCAAACCTCGATCTCCCGGCGCGACTCGGGCATCTTGTGCGGAGCCAAAAACCGAACCCGGGTCGGTTCACCCCGATGACCGACCCCGACGCGCACCTGGAGCCCCGTCATGTCCTCGACCTCCGCCAGCCAGCCCCGCGACTTCTACCGTGACGCCGACGCCGACCAGCGCGTCACGTCCACCCTGCGCTCGTACCTGCGCTTCTACCGCGACGGCCAAGACGCGCGGGAGGCCGAGGCCGCGCACCAGCAGCGGCACACCGACTACGCCGAGATGGTCAACCAGTACTACGACCTGGCCACCGACTTCTACGAGCGAGGCTGGGGCAAGTCCTTCCACTTCGCGCCGCGGTTCGCGGGCGAGTCGTTCGCGGCCTCGCTGGCCCGCCACGAGCACTACCTGGCGCTGCGCCTGGGGCTCCGTGCAGGGCAGACCGCGCTCGACGTGGGCTGCGGCGTAGGCGGACCCATGCGCGCCATCGCGCGCTTCTCGGGCGCGCGCGTCGACGGGATCAACAACAACGACTACCAGCTCGAGAAGCTGGCCCGCTACAACCAGGAGGCGGGGCTCGCCGCGCAGTGCCGCGGCATCAAGGGCGACTTCATGGCGCTGCCTATGGCGGACGCCAGCTACGACGCGGTGTACGCGGTGGAGGCCACCTGCCACGCCCCCGATCGCGCGGGCGTGTTCCGCGAGATCGCGCGCGTGCTGAAGCCCGGCGGGCGCTTCGCCGTGTACGAGTGGTGCCTGACCGACCGCTACGACGCGAGCAACGAGACGCACCGCCGCATCAAGCGCGACATCGAGTCGGGCGACAGCCTGCCCGACATGTGCAGCACCCACGCCATCTTGGACGCGGTGCGCGCGGCCGGGCTCGAGGTGGAGGACAGCGCCGACGTGGCCGAGCGCAGCGACCCGAGCACGCCGTGGTACCTGCCGCTCGAGGGTGAGGGCCGCGACTTCACCAGCATCCGCCGCAGCGCGCCCGGGCGCTTCGTGAACAACCACCTGATCGGCGTGCTCGAGAAGCTCAAGGTCATCCCGGCGGGCTCCAAGGCGGTCAGCGACATGCTCAACGTGGGGGCCGACGCGCTCATCGAGGGGGGCCACACGGGCATCTTCACGCCGTGCTTCTTCGTGCTGGCCAAGAAGCCGGGCAACGCGTCCACCGCGAACGCGACGAACGGCGGCACGCGCGACGAGGGCGCCCAGTGATCGTCGACGCGCTGCTCAACGTCCTCGAGAAGCGCCGCGGCCGGCAGGCCAAGCAAGCACGCGCCTCACGCCTGGCGCCCACGCCCGAGGAGCGTGAGGCCCTCGACGCCGCGCGCATCGCGTCCTACCCGGGCGCCTACCCCACGGGCTGGGTGCCGCTGGTGCCCATCGACGAGCTGGGCGACAAGCCCCTGTCCGTGAACACGCAGGGGCGCTCGCTGGTGGTGTTCCGCACGGCGAGCGGGGCCATCCACGTGATGGACGCGTTCTGCCCGCACCTCGGTGCGCACCTGGCGCTGGGCCACGTGTGTGGCGAGAACCTCACCTGCCGCTTCCACGGCTGGCAGTTCTCTGGCGCGGGCGAGGTGGTGAGCGTGCCCTACGGCAAGCGCAGCCCCGCGCGCGTCGGGGTGCACCCGTCGGAGGTCTACTACGGCATGCTGTGCGCCTTCGTGGGGCCCACCGGGCTGGTGGACGAGGCGCCCTACACGCTTGGCCGGGTACCCGAGATCGACGACGGCCGCTTCACCTACCGCGGCAGCCACGACGCGCACGACGTGCGCATGAACCTGCTCGAGTTCGCGGAGAACAGCGCGGACGTGCAGCACTTCGCGCACCTGCACGACCAGTTCCGCATCCCCTGGACGCAGGTGCCCGTGCCCGGCGTGGGGCTCGCGCACCGCGCCACGTGGCGCAAGGACGAGGCCGAGCCGCACGTGTGCTGGTTCGAGAACGAGGCCATCGTCACCTGGCGCGGCAAGCGCATCGAGGGGCGCGGCGGCAAGGCGCGCGTGCGCTTCGACGGACCCGGGACGGTCATCCGCTTCGAGCTCGACCTGGGCGAGCGCGGCACCATCGTGCTGTTCCAGTTCCACACGCCCAAGAACGCCCTGCGGCAGCACGTGCGCTTCCGCTGGTTCGCGGAGCGGCACGTGCCCGACGGGCTCGCGCGCTTCGTGGTGGGCCACTGGATCTCGCAGTGGGAGCAGGACCTCGAGATCTGGGAGACGAAGGCCTACCGCCCGCAGCCGAGCCTCGTCGCCGAAGACGGTCCGGTGGTGGCGATGCGCCGCTGGGTACAGCAGTTCTACGCGTGAGGGCGCGACGCCTGAGGGCGCGCCGCATGAATCAGATGAAGAAGTCCGCGTTCTTGTGGCCGAACTGGATGCCCCCCAGGTTGGCTGCGGGCTTCTCCACCTGGTTGGCATGATGCGCGCGGATGGCGTGGGCATCCTGGAAGAAGCGGTTGATGGGGTCTCGCTCGAAGATCGCCGCCCGCCCATGGGCCTCGGCCAACTTGTCCACCACGCCTAGCGCCGCGGTGACGGCGGCCGCGGCGTCGTGGCGGAAGTGCGCGCGGCGCGCGACCGGGATGGGTGTCCCCGCGGTGAGGTGCGCGCTCATCTCCGCGAAGTTGCGCTGCAGCACCCAGACCTCTCGGTCCAGCGTGGCCGCGCAATCTTCGACCAACCGCGCCGCCGTGGGGTCGTCACCGTGCTGCTGCGCGAAGTGCTCGAGCGCACCGAAGGCGGCGCCGAGCGCGGGCGTGGACACGCAGCGGGTGTGGATCTGGCCGAAGGGGAACCGGTAGGGGGCGTCGGGGTTCACCTCGTTGCCCGGGCTGTCGCCACGGAACCCGTCCGAGAACTTGTGCGTGCGCCTGTTCGGCACGAACGCGTCCTCCACCACGATGTCCTTGCTGCCCGAGCCGCGCAGCCCCGTCACGTACCACGTGTCGACGATGCGGAAGTCGCTGCGCGGCAGCAGGAAGGTGCGCATGTCCGGAGGCGCCCCCTCGGCCACGGGGGCGAAGCTGCCCAACATGATCCACTCGCTGTGGTCACAGCCGCTCGAGAACGACCAGCGCCCGCTGATGCGGAAGCCCCCGTCCACCGCGCGCACCTTCCCGACGGGCATGTACGAAGACGCAATCCACGGGTGGCGTCCCTGACCCCAGACTTCGTCCTGGGTCTCCACCGGAAACAGGGCGAGCTGCCACGTGTGCACGCTGAGCACGCCGAACACCCAAGCGCTGGAGGGGCATGCTCGGCCGAGCTCCAACTGCATGTCGAAGATGACGCGCGGGTTGAGCCCATAGCCCCCGTAGCGCTTGGGGACCACCGCCAGGTGTAGGCCGCTGGCCTCGAAGTCGCGCATCGTCTCGTCGGGCACACGGCGCAGCGCGATGGCCTGCTCCGCGCGCTCGGCGATCCAAGGGCGCAGGGCGCAGGCGCGCTGTACGAGGGTCAACTCCGTGACGAGCTCGTCGGTCGGGCGGGTCATGATGCAGCCTCCTCGAGCGCGCAGGTTCCGTCCTGGCAGCGCCCCGTGAGGCGCAGGCGGTTGGCCGCGAACCAGCGGTACGCGGCGTCGAGCAGCTGCGCGACGCCAGGTAGGCGCGTCAGCGCCACGACGGCCCCGAAGCCCACCGATGCGTAGAGCTGGCGGAAGACCTCGACCCCTTCGAACCACTCGGCACCGCGGCGCGCGTGGATGCGGCCCATGAGCGTCGCGTGGTCGAGACCCTCGGGCGGCGTGAACCCTGGCGCGGCGATGTCCGTGAACAGGATGGCCGCGTGGCGATCGAGGCGTCGCAGCAGGTTCACCTCGCGCAGGCACAGCGGGCAGTCCCCGTCGAAGAACAACTGCAGCCTCTCGTCGCGTTGGCCATGTGGCCCGGCGACCCGTTGACTAACTTGTGACGAGCTTTTCATAGACACAACCTAGACAATCAGAAGCCGGCGCGCAAGACTGGGGACGAAAGTCGTGTGAACATGCTGTCCATGGAAAACGCCTACCGCGTGGGGATGGTCTCGAAGCTGACCGGCCTCAGCGCGCACACCCTGCGGACCTGGGAGCGCCGCTACGGCGCGGTGGTGCCGCAGCGCACGGACGCGGGCGGGCGCCTGTACTCCGACGGCGACGTGCAGCGACTGCGCATGTTGCGGGACCTCGTCAGCGAGGGGCACGCCATCGGGACGGTCGCGGCGCTCAGCGACAGCGATCTCGCGCGGGTCACCGCAGCGGAACACCAGACCGCAGACCCAACGCCACGCCCGACCGAGCCCTCCGCCACGGATGCGTTCCTCGAGGCGGTGAGCCAGCTGGACGTGGGCGGCGCCGAGGCCGCCCTGTCGCGGGCCGCGGTCATCGCGCCGCCGGAGCGCTTTCTGAGCGACGTGGTCGCACCGGCGCTGCGCGAGGTGGGCAACCGCTGGGAGCGGGGCGAATTCCGGATCGCGCACGAGCGTGTCGCCACGGGGGCGGCACGGGGCCTGCTGTTCAGCCTCACCCGCCTGTACCCGCCACGAGAGCGGGCGAGCGTGGCGGTGGTGGCCGCCCCACGCGGCGAGCGCCACGAGCTGGGCGCGCTCATGGTCGCCATGCTCGCGGCCATGCGCGGCTTCCGCGTGCTCTACCTGGGCGCAGACGTGCCAGAGAACGAGATCGCCTACGTGGCGCGCGAACGCAGCGCGCAGCTGGTGCTGCTGTCCGTGGTGAACCTCGCCAAGGTGGACGTGCGTCAGGTCGCGCGCCAGTGCGAGAAGAGTGTCCCCCGCAGTGCCCGCATCATCCTCGGCGGTGCGGCCGCCGTGCCCGTGAGCGGCACCCGAGTCGAGGTGCTGTCCGACCTCGCCGCGCTCGACGTGGTGCTGCGTTCCCACGCCGCGTGAGACCCGCTGCCACCGCCCACCCAGGAGGACCGACATGACCCCCTTCGCCACTACCCCGCAAGGCCCCTACAGCCCCCCGCAGCTCGCCGCGTTCCTGGACGCCACCGTGGTGCCGATGCGCCTCGCCGTGCAGACGTCGGGGGCGTTCCCCGTGCTGCTCTCGCTGTGGTTCGCACGCGAAGAAGGGCAGCTGCTGGCGGCCGTGCACCGCGATGCCAAGATCGTGCGACGCCTGCAGGACAACCCGCGCTGCGCCTTCGAGGTGGCGCTCAACACGCCGCCCTACCGCGGCGTGCGCGGCCAGGCCGAGGTGCACGTGGACCCCGCGCGCGGCGCCGAGGTGCTCGAGCGCCTGCTCCTACGCTACCTCGGCAGCACGGACTCCAAGCTCGCCAGCTGGTTGCTGTCGCGCCGCCACGAGGAGCTCGCGCTCGTGCTCGACCCCGTGCACCTCGAGAGCTGGGACTACAGCGCGCGCATGCAAGACGCCGTGCGGACGTCCGCGCCCCTCGTGCAGCACTGACGAGCGGCCGGTGGGTGTCCCTGGCGAGCGCTGTTGCACGGCGAGGCGCATGACCTAGGGTACGGGCATGATCCACCACGACGTCTCACATTGGCCGCTGGCGGTCGTGCGGGTCGACTCGGTCCCCACCACGAAGGAGAACGTGCTCGCGTTCGTGACGTCGCAGCGCGCCATGTTGGCTCGTCGCGAACCGTTCATCGAAGTCGCCGACGCGCTGGACGCCAGCGTCATCCCCGCGGTGGAGCGGCGCCTCTTGGCGGACTGGGTGAAGGAGTCCAACGACCAAGCCAAGCGCCTGTGTGTCGGCGTGGCAGTCCTGGTGTCCTCGCCCATCATCCGCGGCGCCATGAACGCCGTCCTGTGGATTCGCAGCCCCGAGTTTCCGCTGCACGTGTGCGCGACCGAGCACGAAGCGGTGACGTTCTTGAGCCGCGCGGCGGAGGACGACGGCCGCATCCCCGAGGCGCCCGCGTTGCTGCGCAGCTGGAGTCGCCGGCGTACGGGTTAGAGCGCGCCGCCCCGACCTTCGCTCCGGACGCGCCTTGACCCTCCGGTTGGGGGAGGCCTCAGGCTCCTGGTCCAACCACGACACAGGTCCATGTACACCATCGGCGAGTTCTCGAAGCTGACGGCCCTCACCGTCAAGACCCTGCACCACTACCACGAGAAGGGGCTGCTCGCCCCGGCGCGCGTCGATCGGCAGAGCGGCTACCGCTACTACGATCGCGCGTCGGTCGAGCGAGCGCGGATCATCAAGCTGCTGCGCGGCCTCGATCTGTCGCTCGACGAGATCGGGCTCATCCTCGCGGAGTGCAAGGACGACGGCGACGCGCTCGAATTCCTAGAGCGTCACCGCCGCAGCATCGAGGTCAAGGTGCGCCGATACGAGGACATCCTGTCCGCCTTGGACCACGTCGTGGCTCACGAAAGGGAAGCCCAAGCCATGCTGAACCACGAAGCACACATCGAAGAGAAGCTCCTCCCCGCCCAGCTCGTCGCGGGCATCCGCGCGCACGGCCGCTACGACGCGTGCGGCGAGCGCTTCAAGCGGCTGGGGCGCGCCTACGGGTTCGCGCTGGCCGGCAAGCCCGGCAACCTCGTCTACGACGGGGAGTACAAGGAGGAGGACGCGGACTACGAGTCGTACTTTCCCATCAAGCGCCAGAAGCCCGCGGAGGGCATCGCCGTGCACGAGCTGCCCGAGACGCGCTGCCTGTGCCTCGTGCACAAGGGTCCGTACGACGAGATCTCGCGCACCTACGCGAAGCTACTGGACGCCCTCCACGAGCGCGGCCTCGTCGCCAGCACTCCGTCGCGCGAGGTGTACATCAAGGGGCCCGGCATGATCTTCAAGGGCAACCCGCGGCGCTACCTGACCGAGGTGCAGATCCCGATCGTGGACGCGAGCTCAGCGCCCTGAGGCCGGGCCATGGGTCCCGTGGCCGGGTCATGGGTCCCGTGGCCTGGGTCATGGGTCCCGTGACCCGTTTCCCTTGGCCCGTTTCCCGGGTCCCGGTTCCCGCGGCCCGGGTCCCGGTTCCCGCGGCCCGTTTCCCGGGTCCCGCGGCCCGTGGCCCGTGGCCCGTTTCCCGTTTCCCGTGGTCCGAGTTGCTCGGCTGAGCGCTGTTTGGGTTGGTGGCGCTTGGGCTTGCGGGGAGGTTTGGGACGCTTTGGGGCGGGCCGCGCGGTGAGGTCGGGGTAGCACGGTGCTCGCCCTGTCACGCCCGACCCTGCGGGTCGCTTTTCGTGCCGAAAAGTGCGGCGGGACAGGGCTGCGACTCCGTGCCGGGGGCGGGGTCACAGCGCGGCCCTACGCCGCAGAAAGGCCTTGGCATGACACGTACGGAAGACCTCATCTTGTCCACCATCCGGGAGGCTACGCCGGTGATTCGCGTGATGGCGCGGCGGGCTCCGGATCTGGCTCGGCAGACCGAGCGGGCTCTGCACTCCGTGGCATTGCAGTACGCCGAGGGGGCGTACGCTCGGGGTGGCAACCGCGACGCGAAGCTTCAGGGAGCGTATGCCGAGGCGAAAGAGGCCATGACTGCCTTGCGGGTGGCCGTGGCTTGCGGGGCACTCACGGCGGAAGGCGCGCGGAGCACGCTCGATGGGCTGGACCACGTCGCGGCGGTGTTGCACCTGAAGCGCACGCGACCGCGCTGAAGGCGCGCTGGGTCGAGTCTGCCACCACGGTGGGCTCGACCCAGAGCGGTCACGTCGCTGCGGTGCCCCTTCCGCCTGCGGGGCGCGGCCCTATACGCTCCACGACCATGACCGAGGGCCTGCTCGACGCGCGCATGGCGCGCCCCGACGACTACCCCCACTTCGTCCGGCTGGTGGAGGAGCTGGGGACCGGTGACCCCGTGCCGCCTAGCGCGACGTGGCTAGCCGACTTCCGCCCGACCATGATCATGTTCGAGGACGAAGGGGCCGTCGTGGGCTACGTGTGGACGCACCCGCTCGAGCGCGTGGGCTACGTGCGCCACGTGGCGCTCGCGGCCACGCACCGCGGACGAGGCCTCGGTCGCGCGATGATGGGGGCCGCGGCGCGCTTCCTGCGCGAGCGCGGGTGCGCGGAGTGGTGCCTCAACGTGCGGCCCTCCAACACGCCGGCCGTGCGCCTCTACGAGCGCTGCGGCATGCGCACCCGTTACACGTCAGCCTCCCTCCACCTCCCATGGAGCATGCTCGACGCGCTCCCCGGCGACGGCGAGACGACCATCGCGTGCGCGATCGAACCTGCGGACGACGCGACGGTGGAGGCCACGTTCGCCCTACCGGCAGGTCAGCTAGCGCACGCGCGCGCACGCGTGAACCGCGCGCTCGTGGGCCTGCGCGACAGGTCGCCGGACGCGCCGTGGGTCGGGCTGGCTCAGTTCGACCCGACGTTTCCGGGCGCGGCCACGTTCCGCGTGCAGCGGCCCAGCCTGGCGAGGCCGCTGCTCGAAGCCCTGCTCCCGCTGCGGCGCCCCGAGCACGCCCACCTGCGCGTGAGGGTAGAAGACGACCAGGCGCTGGCTGAGTTTCTGTTGGCGCACGGGGGCACGCTCGTGGTGCACACCCAGCACATGGCCGGGCCGCTCCCGCCGCCATAGCCGACGTTCTGCACCTGCGCGGTTACCCCACTTGCACGGGGCCGCGTTGCTTCATCAGGGCCGCCTCGAGGACGAGGCACAGCGCGACGATGCCCCCGAGCCAATAGACCGAGATGGGGTTGTCGGCCCAGGTCTGCTTCAGGAGGATCACCAGCGCGGCCAGGCAGCCCACGCAGCCGAGGGCCGCGAGGGGGCGACGCGCGCCGACCTCGCGACCGAGGCGCAGCGCCGCCCCGTTGACGACCAAAAAGATGAACAGGAAGCCCGCGCTGCCGAGGATGGCGATGGCCTCGAGGTCGAGCAGGTTGGCGATGAGGAGCGCCAGGCCCGTCGTCAGCAAGACCCCCGCGACGGGCCGCGACCAGGTCTGGCGCTGCACCAGCTCGGGCAGCTCGCGCTCCTGCGCCAGCGCGTAGCCCAGCCGCGCATTGCCATAGATCGTCGCGTTGATCGCGGAGAGGGTGGCCATCAGCGCCGAGACGGACACGATCACGAACCCCGCTTCCCCCAGCGCTGGGCGCGCGGCGGCCGCCAGCGCGTAGTCCTTAGCCTCGAGGATCCTGTCCTCGCCCACCGAGCCGACCGTGACCACTGCGAGCGCCACGTAGAGAAGCAGCACGAAGAGCACCGCCACGTGCAGGGCGCGCGGGAGGTTCGTCTTGGGGTCCTCCACGTCGTCCCCCGAGTTCGCGATCAGCTCGAAGCCCTCGTACGCCACGAAGATGACCATGCCGCCCGCGATGGTCGTGCCCCAGCCGGGCCACGTGCTGGGCGAGAGGCGCGCGACGTCCACGCTGGTCGCGCCCGCCAGGGCCACCACCACCAACAGCGCCAGCTTCACCACCACCACGACGGTCTCGCTCTTGGCGATCAAGCTCGCGTCCAACAAGTTGAGGGCGGCGGGCACCACGATGCCGATCGAGATCAGCGCGTGCTGGAACAGCGGCTCCTCGAACACGCCGCCCGACGGGAAGAACGTCCGCGCGTAGGAGCCGAAGGCCGCGGCGTAGAGGGCGATGGTGACCAGGTAGTTCACCCACAGGAACAGGTTGGTGGCGCCCGTGGTCAGGTGGTGCCCGAAGGCCTGGTGGACGAACACCACGGTGCCGCCCGAGCTGGGGTACGCCGCGGACAAGCGCGCGTAGCTCTCGGCCGTGAGGACGGCGATCACCCCCGCCACGACGAACGCGATGGGCGTAGCCCCGTGGGCCATGCTGACGGCCGTCCCGAGCACCGCGAAGATGCCGCCCCCGACCATGCCACCCACGCCGATGGCCGCAGCACCGACCCAACCCATCTTCTCGTTCGCCATGTTCCGAGAGGACTACCACAGCACGACCCATGGAAATGTGAGCTACCACCCACATTGGAGCCGCACATAGGACGATGTTGGGATCTTGTCCTGAGCGATGGGCCGTGCCAGAACGAAGGCCCCCCCAACGCTGACACCTTGGTACCTACGCCCTCGCATCGCTTCACGCGGGACGCGTGGCCGCCGCGCCGCAGACTCGATCGACCTATGACTGCATCATCATCGCTCAAACTCTCGGCCCTCGTGGCCACCGTGGCGCTCCTCGCGCCGCACAACGCCCTCGCCGACGAGCCCCCCGACCTGTCGCCAGAAGCCGTCGCTCAAGAGGGTGGAGCGGAGGGTGATGTCGCGGCCGCCCCCACCGAGGGCGAAGAAGCCGAGGAGTCCGACGGGCCGAGCCGGCGCGACACGCGCGTGAAGGACCACGCGCTGGGCTTCGGCTACTACTTCACCCACATGCAGTGGGCCAACCGCGAGACGGGCGCGACGCCGCAGGTGAACTACCACGCGATGGCCGTGCGCTACGCCTACTACATCGGCCAGGGCGAGGGCTTCGGCTTCATGATCAACGCAGCGGCTACGGTCCCCTCCGCCGCCCGCCAGTCCGGCGTCACCAGCAACCCCGCGACCAACGGCCGCTACAACTTGCTGCAGACGTACGACCGCCACCTTGGCTTCGACATCAACTTCATGGCGGGCACACACCGTCGCCTGACCGACGACCTGGTGGCCATCGCCGGGCTCGGTCTGCACGTCGGCATGCTCAAGCTGAACGACGACGACCTCTCGATCCACGAGTACATCGCCATCGGCGCGGGCGGCTCCTTCTCGCTGCGCTACTCGGTGTCGGAGATCCTGACCGTGGGCGCGGACGCGAACGTCTCGCTCGACTTCCGCGACGCGGTCAAGCACCGCAACGCGCTCGACTACGCCCTCAACATCGGCCTCACCGCCACCATTGGTCTGACGTTCTGATGTCGGTTCAAGAAAGCCTCACGAGGTCCCCCATGTCCCGCGCGCTCATCTCCCTGTCCCTGGTGCTGACCCTCCACCTGCTGCTCGGGTGCGACACCTCGGGTATCCACCCCATCGGGCAGATCCTGGACGTCACGCCCAACTGCGACCCGCTCAACGACGCCAACCACACCACCTGGCTGCGCACCATGCAGAACAGCGCGGGTGAGCCCATCGGCACCGAGGTGCTGGTGTTCGGCTTCGACCCCGAGGCGCCGCCCGCGCCGCGTGGTGGGTCGCACTGCATGCAGCGCATCAAGGTCTACCGCAGCACCACCACCGAGGGGCACTTCGGCGTGGTCAACCTCAGCGCCGTCGGCGAGGGCACGCACACCGAGGGCGTGCGCTGCAGCTTCCCGCAGGAGCCCGGGCGCAACGTGCTCCGTCGGCGCGGCGCGCAGTGCTACGAGCTCGGCTTCCGCGGCTACATCGACCGCCAGTTCTCGTTCGCGATGTCGGGGGACATCCTCGAGGTGAGCTGGGCCGAGGACGAGGCCGACCTGCTGGAGGAGGACTTCACGGACAACGTCCTGCGGGCGCCCGAGATGAGCGACCGCGTCCCCGCTGGCACCTACCGCTACATGTCGGTGGGAGACGTGGTGGCCTCCATCAACACGACGCCGACCGCCACCCTCGAGGACGCGACGGCCGTGTTCCAGCTGTACAACCTCGCGCTGCTCACGTCCCAGACCCGACTGGCCGGCTTCGGCTCGGGCGGCATGACGCAGTACCTCAACTCCACGTCCGCGTTCGTCGGACTGATCGGGTCGGAGTTCACGGTGAACGTGGTGAACGTGCTCAACCCTCGCACCACCATCCACTACGCCAGCTTCCAGGACCTCACCGGGCTCATCGTGGGTGCCCCCGAGGGCGAAGACCAGATCACGGTGGTCAACGCCGGAGGCAACGGTGGCATGGAGGGCTCGCTCTCGTACTACCTGCTCGCCGACCGGACGAACCCCGCGAGCGCCGTCGAGGGCGATCTCGACTACAGCGACGTCGAGATCAACTCGGGCTTCGGCAACGCCGGGACGTACCACCTGACCATCGACTCGGCGGGCGCCACCTTCGACCTGCCCGTGGCAGACCAGATCGAGTACGACGAGACCCTGCCCGGCTTCGGCCACTTCGACATGAGCCCCATCCTCCCGGTCGACCTCTGAGCGACGCGCCCGGCCCGCCTCCACAGGTGGTGCTCGGGCGCGAGCGGCGCGGGGTCGGCTACGCGTCGGGTGTCGCGGACGCGCGCGCCGCCTCGACCGCCCTGGCAACGACCCACACCAACGCCGCCGCGGCCACGCCGGGCAGCACCTCGTAGAGCTGCCCGGACAGGCCCAGCAGGTACCACGCGCTGGTGGTCGCGAGGCCCGCGGTCATCATCAGCAGGCCGCGCCCATCGCCGACGCGCCCTCCGAACAGGCGTACCACCAGCACGGGCCCCAGCGTGGCGGCGAGCACGGACCACGCGATGAGCACCAGGCGGAACACGCTCTCGTCGGCGTTCAATGCGACGGCCAGCGCGAGGGCGCACACGGCCAGCGTCGCGAGCTTGGACGCCCGGCGGCTGTCGCGGTGCTTCGGCCAGACATCCTGGGTGACGGCCGCCGAGCAGGCCAGCACCTGAGAGTCGGCGGTGGACATGGTCGCGGCGAACAGCCCCGCCAGCACGAGGCCGACCACCACTTGCGGGAGCAGCGCGCGGGAGAGCTCTGGCAGCGCCAGCTCGCCCACCGACGCCACGGTGGAGCTGCCCAGCTCGGGCAGGATCACGCGCGCGTACAGCCCGGCCAGCACCGCGAGCACGCTGAACGGCACGAACCAAGCGAAGTACACGCGGCGCATGGGCGCGATGTCGTCGACCGAGCGCAGGCTCATGGTGCGTACCACGATGTGCGGCTGACCAACCGCGCCGAAGCCGCCCAACACGAACGCCAACAGGTAGGGGGCCCAGCCGAAGCGTGGCTGCGCGGGCCACCACTGCACCAACGCAGGGTCGATGTCGCGCAGCATGGCGAGCAACGCGGCGGGCGAGCCCACCTCGGCCCACGCGAAGCCCACCAGCACCAGCATGGCCCCCAACATCACGAACGACTGCGCCACGTCGGTCCAGATGGACGCGCGGATGCCGCCCGCCACGCTGTACAGCAGCACGATCACCGCGCCGATCAACGCGCCCGCCCACATGGGCCATCCCAAGAGCACGTGCAGCGCGAGGCTGCCCGCGTTCAGCTGCGCGGCGGCGTAGACGCTCAGGAAGGTGAAGGTCAGCAGCCCGCCCGCGACGAGCACCGCACGGTCCACCGCGCCGTCGCCGCGCGTGGCGATCAGGCGCGGCAGCGAGGCGACCTCGAGGCGCCCCGAGCGCTCACGGATGCGGCGCTGCGCGACCAGCCACGCGCTCAGGTCCCCCAACAGCCACGCGATCTGAAAGGACACGGCCTCGAGACCGGAGCTGTAGGCGTAGCCCAGCAGCCCCACGAACATGAAGCCACTGTTGTTGGTGGCCACCGCCGAGAGCCCCGCCAGCCAGGGGTGCACGTCGCGCCCCGCCAACAGGTAGTCCTCCACGCTGTCCGACGCGCGCGTCGACGCCAAGGCGCCGATGAGCGTGAAGCCCAACAGCGCCGCGATGAAGCCCAGCCACACGCCGCGTCAGTCGGCGGGGGGCGGCGGGTAGGCGCCGTCGGCGTCGTGCGTCTCGCGCCCGGTCACCGGCGGGTTGAAGACGCACACCATGCGCATCGCGGTCTCGGCGTGGAGCACGTGCTTGTCGTGCTTGTCGAGCGCGTACACGGTGCCCGCCTCGATCGGCCACTCGCGGCCGTCCTCGACCGTCACGACCTTGCCCTTGCCCTCGATGCAGTAGACCGCCTCGAGGTGGTGCCGGTACCAGAGCGGCGTGGCCGTGCCCGCGTGGATGATGGTGTCGTGCAGGGAGTACCCCATGTTGTCGTCGGCCAGCAGCAGGCGCCGGCTGTTCCAGGTCTCCCCGTGCACGTCCTGGGGTCCCCCGATGATGTCGTTCAGTCGTACGGTCTTCATGATCACTCCGCGGCCGAGGCGGTCTCTGGCTCGGCGCTCGGTCGGACGGCCGCGTCCAGGGCAGCCGAGAGGATGTTCAGGCCCTCACGCAAGAGCGCGTCTTCGATGACCAGCGGGCAGAGCACCTTGAGGACCTGGTCGTTGGTGCCGGCGGTCTCGATCATCAGGCCCCGCGTGAACGCCTCCTGCGTGGCACGCGCGGCGACCTCGGGGGTACACTCGATGCCGACGATCATCCCACGCCCACGCACGTCCCCCAGCACGTCCGGGTGTCGCGCAGCCATCGCCTCGAGCTGCTCGCGGATGATGGCGCCCTTGCGCTCGACCTCGCGGCAGAGCGTGTCGTCCTGCCAGAACTCGCGCAGCGCGGCGGTGGCGGTGACGAACGCGGGGTTGTGTCCCCGGAAGGTGCCGTTGTGCTCGCCCGGCGCCCAGACGTCGAACTCCGGCTTGAGCAACACGAGCGACAGCGGCAGCCCGTAGCCGCTGAGCGACTTCGACAGGCACACGATGTCGGGGACGATGCCGGCCTCTTCGAACGAGAAGAAGCGGCCGGTGCGCCCGCAGCCCACCTGGATGTCGTCGACGATGAGCAGGATCTCGTGACGCGCCGTGATCGCGCGCAGCTTCTGCAGCCAGTCCGCGCTGGCGACGTTGATGCCGCCCTCGGCCTGCACCGTCTCGACCACCACGGCGGCCGGCACGTCGAAGCCGCTGCTGGTGTCGGCCAGCAGCGCCTCGAACTGCGCGAGCGAGTCCACGTCGGGGCCGAAGTAGCCGCAGAAGGGCAGCAGGTTGGTCGGGTCCACGGGCACGCCCGCGCCCTGCCGCTTGCCCTGGTTCCCCGTGACCGCGAGCGAGCCGAGGGTCATGCCGTGGAAGGCGTTGGTGAACGACGCGATGCCCGTGCGGCCCGTCACCTTGCGCGCCAGCTTGAGCGCCGCCTCGACGGCGTTGGTGCCCGTGGGCCCCGGGAACTGCACCTTGTAGTCGAGCCCGCGTGGCGCGAGCACGGTGCGCTCCAGCTCCTCGAGCAAGGCCCGCTTGGCCTGCGTGTGCAGGTCGAGCGCGTGGGTGATGTTGTCCCCCGCGAGGTAGTCCAGCAGGGCCTGCTTGAGCGGCTCGGGGTTGTGTCCGTAGTTGAGCGCGCCCGCGCCGGCGAAGAAGTCGATGTAGCGACGCCCCTCTTCGTCCCAGAGCTCGGCGCCCTTGCTGCGGGCGAAGACGGCTGGGAACGAGCGGCAGTAGCCCCGCACTTCCGACTCGCGTCGGGTGAAGACCTGCATGGTCATGGTGTCACTCCTGGTGGGTTGGGGAAGCGGGGACCGGCCCGAGCGGGCCGATGCGCACGAGGCGCTCGGCGTCGTGCCCCTTGGGGAACCAGTCCGCGGGGTAGTCGTCGCGGACCTGGAAGTCGGTGTGGTGGCGTCGCGCGAGGCCCTGGAACAGACGCATGGAGGCCTGGTTGTGGGGCCCGACGTGCGCTTCGACGACGCGGTAGCGGCCGCTGCCGCACTCCAGGATGGCGTCGATCAGGCGGCTCGCGAGGTGCTGCCCGCGGGCGGCTGGAGATACGCCCACCTGCCACACGAAGAGCGCGTCTTGGGTCTCGGGGAAGCTCAGGCCCACGACGAAGCCCAGCAGCTCGTCGCCGCGCTCGGCCAGCGCGGACTGCATCGCGAAGCGGTCGCACGCCAGCAAGTAGGCGTAGGCCGAGTTCTGGTCCAGCCCGCCCCACGCGCACACCGCGTCGTACACGCGGCGACCGTCCTCGGGTCGAGGTTGGCGGAGCCGAACCCCTGCGGAAGGTGCAGGAGCAGCCCGAGATGATTTGTCCACAATCATTTCGTGAACAACGTGATTGACATCGATTGATGATATGTCAACCCATTTGTGTGCATATCGTTTGCGTACAACTGAAATTCGGGTGGTAGTCGACGTGCCCCTGCCCAGCTACTCTCCGACCACGATGACCCGGCCCGAGCTGGAGCTCCTTCCCCCCGAGAGCGCCGCGAGCGAGGCCATCCTGCTCGCGCTGCGCCGTATCAGCCGTCGCGTCTCGCTGCGCTCGAAGCAGCTGGTGCGCCACTCCGGGCTGACGCTCCCGCAGCTGGTGTGCCTCAAGGTCCTCACCCAGGCGGCCCCCAACGACGCGACGGTCGCGGCCATCGGCCACACCATGCGGCTGAGCTCGCCCACCGTGACGGGCATCGTGGACCGCCTGGAGCGCAGCGGCTACGTGCAGCGGGTGCGCGACACAGTGGATCGTCGCCGGGTCTTCGTCCGGCTGACTCCGGCGGGGCACGAGAAGGTGGACGCGCTGCCCACACCACTCGACGACGGCTTCATGGGGCGCTTCCGGGCTCTCCCCGCACAAGAGCGCGAGACGATCCTACACAGCCTCGAGCGCATCGTGGCGCTGATGGAAGCGGACGAGCCGCTCCTGGACGACGAGGGTTGAGCGCGCGGCGGAGCGCCACGCAGCGGAGCGCTAGCCCGCCAGCACGTTGCCGATCCCCACGCGCAGCATCGAGACCGCCAGCGCGGCGAGCACCAAGCCCATGACCTTGCCCGTGGCGCGCACCACCGCGCGGCCCAGGGCGCGTCGCACCAGGTCGGCGTGCAGCAGGAGCGCGGCGTTGAGCGCGAAGTTGGCGGCGAACGCGGCCAGCGTGGGCAGCACGCCGCGCGTCTGACCGAACACGAGCAGCGCGGTCATGCCTGCAGGGCCGAGCAGGATGGGGATGCCGAGCGGTACGATGGCGGCGTCGCCGCTGGTCTCGAGCTTCGCCTCGATGGAGTCGTCGACGGCCTTGGCGTGCTGCTTGCGGTCCATGCGCGAGAAGAGCAGGTCGTGGATGGCGAAGACCAGCAGCACCAAGCCTCCGGCGATGCGTAGATCCTCGACCGACAGGCCCCACCAGCTCAGCACGGCACCGCCCGCGATGGTGATGACGAGCCCGACCACGAAGACCGCGGTGAGCGCCGAGCGGGTCATACGCGCGCGCGCGGCGGCGGGGGCCTCCTCGAGGATGCCGAGCGCGACGGGCAAGACGGGGAGGATGTTGGTGATGGCGAGGAGAGGGAGGAAGACGCTGACGAACTCGTTCACGCGGAACACCTTAGCAGCCGTTCCGTGCACGCCAGCCGTGGCGCCCGTTGGGACGCCCGAGCAGCGGCACTCTGCGCGCCAGCCGTGGCGCCTGCTGGGCAGGGCGCCGGATCCGTGCTCTCGTGCGCCATCGCGCGCAGCCTCCCGCTTGGACGCTGCGTGGCGAGACGACACGCGACCATGAGACGACACGTGCTGCTCGAGACGGCCCCGCTCCCGCGGGGTGGTGCGCTGGGCCTGTATCAGGACGGCGAAGACCTGGTGATCCGCATCGAGGGGGGCCCTGGTGCGCCGCTGATGAGCACGCGCATGCACGGCTCGGAGGACGCGCTGGGGCGCATCCCGTGCGAGCGGGTGCGCGGGCGAACCAGCGCTCGGGTGCTCGTCGGCGGCCTCGGCATGGGGTTCACCCTGCGCGCTGCGCTCGACGCGCTGGCCCCAGACGCGCGCGTGGTCGTGGCGGAGCTGGTGCCGGGCGTGGTGACCTGGAACGAGGGGCCCCTCGGCGAGCACGCGGGCTTCCCCGTACGCGACGCGCGCACCGAGGTGCGCGTCGTGGACGTGGCCAAGGTGCTCAAGGCCGAGCCGCTTGGGTTCGACGCGATCATGCTGGACGTGGACAATGGCCCGGACGGGCTCACACAGACCAAGAACGACTGGCTGTACTCGCGCGCGGGGCTGGACGTGACGCACCAAGCGCTGCGGCCGGGCGGCGTGCTGGCCATCTGGTCCGCGGGCGCCGACGACCGCTTCGCCGAGCAGGTGCGTAAGACGGGCTTCGACGTGGAGGACGTGAAGGTCTACGCGCACGGTAACCGCGGGACGCGGCACACGCTGTGGATCGGCACGAAGCGCGCGCGACGACCGCGCGGGCCGCGCTGAGCGAGGGGCCTTCACCGACCATCGATCGTCCCCTAGACTCGCCGGATGTCGGGGGCACTGGCGGACGAGGAAGACCATACGGTGCGAGAAGCCGCGCTCGCGGCGCTGAGGCGGTGGCACGCCGAGCGGCCGTGGGCACGGGTCGATCCACGCACGCTCGCGCTCGAAGAAGTGCTCGCGGTGGGGCCGACGCAGGTGATCCTCGAGTCGCTCTACGAGCGGCGCGGTGTGCGCTACGAGCTGCGTGCCGCGCGGGGGCGGCCAGAACGCCCGGGGGAGGGTCCGGATCCGTGGTCGGTGACGCTCGAGCACCCAGAGGGAGCGCGCCTCGGCCACGAAGTGAAGCAGCGCCTCGCGAACGCCACCGTCCACATGGACTGCACGCTGTGCCAGAGCACCGGGCAGATGAACTGCGTGCGCTGCGGCGGCACGGGCAGCACCGACGAAGGCGGCAGCACGCAGGCCTGCTTCGGCTGCGGCGGGCGCGGCTACGTCCGCTGCGACACGTGCGATGGCGCCGGCGGCGTGCTGGGCGAGCCCACCGTGTGGTCCGTGTTGAGTCGTCACCGCGAGGTGCGGACGCTGGAGGACCTGGGCCTGCCGATGGACGTGTTCTTCGCGCTGCACGACGGGGCGAGCGGGAGGGACACGGAGGGCGACGGGGGGGTGCTGATCCACGTGCAGGAGGGGGAGCGCGTCCACACGCTGCAGCGCGCGCAGGGATACCGGGACGACGCGCGGCATGGGGCCAGCTCGGCGCTGCATCGGGCCGTGGAGAAGCTCGCCGCGGAGCCCGGCGTGACGGGAAACGACCGCATCCATCACCAGCGGCTCGAGGTACGGCAGGTGCCGGTGTATGCGCTGATCCTACGCGGAGGAGAGAGTGTGTTCGTGTACGGCGAGCCCCTTCAGCTGAGCCCCACGAACGCCTTGCGCACGACGCTGGGCAAGGTCGCGCACACCTTCGGGTGGTCATGACGAGTGGCCCCGACGCGAATGCCTGCCATGCTCCGGAGGTGACTGCGCCGGCACCGTCGACATCCACCCGGACCCTGGTCAGCGCGGCCGACGTACAGCAAGAGCTGGCGCGCCTCTTCGGGGGCATGGCCGACCGCGACCTGGTCGTGTCGGTGTACGGCGACGAAGACGCGGAGGGGACGGTGTCGACGTTCCACGAGCTGATGCGCTCGTTCGAGATGCACGGCGGCGAGAACGGTCGCAGCGCGTTCCAGGACGCCATGGTGCAGGCGCCCAACGCCGTCACCATCGAACGCGCGCTGCTGACGCTGGGCCAGGCGGACCTGCAGCGTCGGCTGTTGGACCAGGTGCTCACCACCTTCGGGCACCACCTGATCGACCCGCTGGGTGCCGTGCTGGACGCGGGACCCGACGGTACGTTGATGAGCGAGCTGACGGCCGTGCGCGAGCGCGTCATCGCGGACCTCGCCGCGCTGCAGGTCACGTCGGAGACACGCTCGATCGTCATCCAGGACATCAGCAAGCTGCTGACCAACGACTACCTGGCGATGCTGGCCGAACACGAGGAGCGTGAGCTGCGACCGCGTGTGCGCGAGCTGGCGCAAGAGATCCTGAGGCTGATCGGGGACATCTTCCACAAGGCCCTCGGGCGCTGGCCCGAGCACGCAAAGTCCATCGCGCACGCGGTGCGGCGACGGCTGTCGGGCGAGGTGCGGCTCACCGACCTGCCCCACCTGCTGCGTCAACAGGTGCTGGACGGCATCGAAGAGTTCCTGTGGGTGGAGACGAGCAACGACATCGAGGGCGCGCTGCGGGCGATGTTCGCGTCGCGCAGGAACATCGCGGACAAGCCGCCGCGGCTCGAGCGCAGCGCGTACAAGACGTTCGCGGTGGGGTGCTGGAAGTTGATGACGGAACACGCGTAGCGCGGGGACGACGTGGCGCGGGGGAGCGGGGAGACTGGGGCCAGGGCCCGGTCGCGCAGGCGCTCCCTGCGGTACCTCCCCGTTTTCGGCGCGTCGCTACGCGCCGCTTGAAAACGGGCCCCCCCGACACCCTGGCCCCGGTCTCCCCGCTCCCCGGCGACGTCTCGCGCTGGGAGGGGGGCGCGAGGGGATCCAACGTCGATGCGTGAGACCGGGGGTGGGCGCGGGGGTTCGCGCTCGTGCACGAGGACGGGGACGAGGACGGGGACGAGGACGGGGACGAGGACGGGGACGAGGGCGGGGACGAGGACGGGGACGAGGACGGGGACGGGGACGAGGACGGGGACGAGGACGTGCACTCTCACGAGGACGCGCACGCGCACGCGCACGACGACGAATACGAGCACGGCGACGAGCACGGCGATGGCGACGAGGACGTGCTCGTGTTCGGTGTCGACTACGGGGATGGGGGGGCGGGGCGCTGCATCATGATGCCGGAGGGGGTGGGGGCGAAGCCCATGGAGGCGTAGAGGGCGTGGGCGTCGCGGGTGCCGAGCATGGTGCGGCGGAGGCCGGCGAGCTCGGGGTGGTCGACGAGGTTCGCGACGAGGGCGCGGCCGATGCCTCGGCCTCGGTAGGGGGTGGCGACGAAGACGTCCGCCAGCCAGGCCAGGGTGGCGCCGTCGGTCACGACGCGACCGAAGGCCACCATGGTGCCGTCGGGGACGTAGGCGGCCATCGTGTAGGAGCCCACGACGGCGCGCACGAGCCTGTCCGCGGTGATGTCCGTGGCCCAGTAGCTCTCGTCGCGCAGCCAGCCCAGCAAGCGCGGGAGGTCGAGCTCGGCCGCGACCCCCGAGAAACGAACGCCCGGGTGCTCGAGGAACGGTTCCAGGCGTGGGGCCCAGAGGAGGCGTGCGCGGACCACCGAGGGGGGTGGCTCGGGGTTCGGGATGGGGTGCACGCTGTCCGGCAACGGGCGCAGCGTGGTCTGCGTGAACGGCAGCACGCCCGCCCAGTGGGGCAGCGGCAGGTCGTCGTCGCTGTCCACGGGACCCGCGGCGCGCAGCTTCACGGAGGCCTCGGCCAGCGACAGCGAAACGACGCGCGTGGTGCGCAGCTCCACCGGGTTGGCAGGCCGACACTCACGACTGCGCCCCGGCAACACGTGGTCCACGACGCCGTCGAGCGCGCTGCGCTTCTCGTCCTCGTCCTCCACCTCCCGCAGGCGACCGAAGATGACGGCGCTGCGGTAGTTCATGGAGTGGTGCAGCGCGGAGCGCGCCAGCACCATGCCGTCGACGACGGTGGCGTTGACGCACACCTCCACGTCCTCCGCGCGCGCGCCGCGCAAGAGGGCGTTGCCAATGGCGCCGTGCAGGTAGAGCGTGTCGCCCACGCGCGCAAACGCCATGGGCAACACCACGGGAGCAGGCGAGGCCACGTGGACCACGAGGCACGCGTCGAGCAGGTCGTACAGCGCGCGACGCTCACTCACGGCACGCGCCGCGCCGCGGTGCAGGGTGCTGCGCGGTGTGGGAGAGAGCGGGGCCAGCGAGGGTTGCTTGTTTTCCATGCCAGCAGCGTGTGGCGGAACTGGTACCTACGAAAGGTCCAGTTATGTGAAATCGCACAGACCAGTGGTGGCGCCGTGTCTGCGCAGCTAGCCAGCGGCGCGCGCCGCGGCCCAGCGCGGCCACGCGGGCAGAGAGACCAGCAGCATGCCCACGGCCATGCCCGCCACGCTGCTGTACCCGAGGCAGCGGCACCCGAGGGCGCCCGTGGCCACCACGATGGGGAGACCCGCCGCGAAGAACCCGAATGGGTTCTTGTCGCGCTCGGCCCGCCGGACGAAGGCCAGGCCCACCACCAAGCCGGTCACCGAGCACGCCGGCAAGCACCACGACATGCACGCGTCGCCGACGCACACGTGACCGAACGACTGTACGGCGTGCGTGACCACGAACGGGAGCGCGCCGTAGACCAAGGCAGGACGCACGGCGCGCCCGAAGGAGCCCCCCACGAACACCGCCAGCGCACCCACCACGAAGGTGGCGAGCGCGAACCACGCGGCGCGTGGATCCGAGCCCAGCGCGAGTGCCCCCCCCATGTAGAGCAGCGCAGGCAGCGCATGGAAGAACGCCATGCGCGCGCGTCCGCGGCGATACGCGCCCTGCGCTGCGGCGAGTGCGTCTGAATCAGGTGCCATGGACATCTCTCAGGAAGGCACGCAGGCGGCCCATGGCACGCTCGCGTCGCTTGCGGAACGTCGCGTCGCTGGGGTGCTCGTCGGCCAGCACCTGCGCGAGCACCTCTTGGTCACGCTGCGGCAGCTGCGCGATGGCGTCCGCGAGTTGCTGACGTTCGGCGGCCGCGAGCACCTGCTCCTCGGGCGACGTATCGGCGCTCACGTGGGCCAGGGCTGGCTGCAGCGGGCCCGTGCGGCTGCGCCTCGAGCGCGTGCGCCAGGTGCGCACTTCCCATCCCGCGATGGTCAGCGCCCAGGCCAGCGCGTCTCGCCCCGTGTCGTAGCGGGGCGCTTGGTCGAACAGCTTGAGCAGCGCTGACTGGGTCACGTCGTCGGCCTCGTGCGTGCGTCCTGGCCCGAGCGCGCGCCCGACGAACGGGTGGACGACGGGCCAAAGAGCGCGGTACGCGGGATCGATCGCCGCACGGTCACCGTCCGCGAGGCGTGCGAAGAGCGCGTTGAGCTCCGCGCGGAGCTCGGGCGCCGTGGGGGATGGAGCCGCGGGCGACAAGTCCCGCGATCATGGAGCGTTGTGCGCGCAGCCGCCACCGCAGTCACCGCAGTCGCCGCTCCCATCGCACGCGTCACAGGGACAGGACGCGCCGCACGCGCACGAGGAGGCGCTGGCGTGGACGGCGTAGCCGGTGGCCGCGGCGAGGGGCAGGGCGAGGAGGGTGACGAACGCGAGGAACTTCTGTTTGGTGTTCATGCCTCTCTTGGGCGCACGCGGGGGCAGGCGTGACAGGCTCCGGTCACAATTCTGGTCCTGGGGTTCCGCTGGCAGCGAATTCACTCTACGCTGGGGCAATGGCACGCGGAGGCAGACGCAAGCGGCGCAAGCGAGCTGACGACGAGAGCGACGAGCCACGCCACGCACTCGGTCGTGTACACGCGGGGTTCCTCGGGGTGTTGGTCGGCGGCGGCGCGGGCGCGGTGTTCGCGATGGAGTGGCTCGAGGACTTCGACATGGTCATGCCACTGGGCATCGGTGGGGCCGTCGTGGTGGGGATCCTGGCGGCCGTCGTGGGCGACAAGGTCTGGGAGGCGGTGGTCGACTGGCTGTGAGCCGTGTCGACCGCTGCCGCGCGCGCGCGCGCTGCCCCGGGGTCGGGCAGAGAGGCGCGCCACGACGCATGCGCGCGCCCGAGGCGCTACTTCGAGAGCGCGACGTAGACCCCGCAGAAGGAATCTGGCGGAGGCGACTGCCGATACGCGAGGGCCTGCTCCCTCATGCGCACGGCGACGCTGTCGTCGGGCCGCAGCGTGAGCAGCTCCTCCCAGGCCTGCGCGGCGCCTGCGAAGTCGCGCGCGTTGTAGCGCTCGAGCGCCTGCTGTGAGAGCGCGACCACCCGGCGCTCTCGCTCGCTCGCCTCCGCGCTGAGCCCGAGCGGCTCGAACACCAGCACGCCCTCCTGCTTGCCCTTGACGGCCACGCGCTCCACCGGGCGCGCCAGCACCGCGTCCCCTGCGGCGAGCACGGTCGACTCGCTGACGAGGATGCGCGTCCCGTACGTCTTGTTGAGCCCCTCGAGGCGCGCGGCAAGGTTCACCACGTCCCCCATGGCGGTGTAGTTCATGCGCTCGGGTGTGCCCACGTTGCCCACCAGCGCCGTCCCCGTGGCGAGGCCGATGCGCGTGTGCGTGCGGCGCATCCAGGCGCCCTCCTCGGTGCGTGAGAGCTCCTCGAGGCGCGCGTGGATGGCGAGCGCGGCGGTCAGCGCGTCGCGCGCATGGTGCTCGCGCTCCTGTGGCGCCCCCCACAGCGCCATGACCGCGTCCCCGATGAACTTGTCGACGGTCCCGCCGTGCGCCTGGATGATGCGCGTCACCTCGGACAAGTACGTGCCGAGGCGCTCCACCAGCGCGTCAGGCTCCATCTCTTCGCTCATGGTGGTGAAGCCCGAGAGGTCGCTGAAGAAGAGCGTGACGCAACGCAGCTCGCCGCCCAGTCGCGCCTCTTCGCCAGACTGCACGATGTGGCGCACCACGTCCTGCGGCACGAACGCGGCGAACGAGCGTAGCCCGCTCTTCATCGCCAACAGCGAGCGCTCGATGGCGCGGATCTCGGCGAAGCGCGACGGCACGCGGTCGCCCTCGGCCAGCTCGAAGCGGCCGACGCGGCTCATCTCCACGGACACGTCCCGCAGAGGTCGCGCCACGCGCTCGGCCAGGAACACGGCCACCGCCACCGAGAACAGCAGCGCCAACAGCGACGTCGCGAGGCCCCGCGCGATGTCCTCCTGCACCGTGCCGAGGAAGTCGGACTCGGGCGCCATCACGCCCACCGCCCAGCGGTGATCGGCGCCGATGGGGAAGCACGTGAGCATGCCCTGATAGGTCTCCCCGTCGGACTGGAACGCGAAGCTCCGCTGCGGCTCGCCGGCACAGTCGAGGTGGTCGCCGGCGGCGCGCACGAAGGCCTGCGTGGCTGGGTCGGCGAGGCCGGACAGGCGCACCAGCTCGCCCTGGCCACGCGCGCCGCGCTGCTCCACCACGCTGGCGTGTGGGTGCGCCACGAGCACGCCGTCGCTGGTGAACAGGAAGGTCTCTCCGTGTGTCGACGGCGCCAGCGCGCGCACCACCTCGGACAGGACGTTGAGGTCGAAGTCGACCGTGAAAACGCCCAGGAAGCGGCCCTGGGCGTCGCGCGTCGGCGTCGCGAAGGTAATGCCCGGGATGCCCTGGTCGAAGAAGACGTAGGGATCGAGCCAGACGCCCGCGTCCGCGTTGCGAGCGGCGCTGAAGTAGGGGCGCGCCCGTGGGTCGTAGCCGTGGTCGTCGTTGACGCGGTCGAGCACCCACTCGGGCCCCTGATCGAGCGCGTACTCCTCGAGGCGCGTTCGTCCGTCCTCGGTGATCCAGCTCTGGTTCAGGCGCCGTTCGCCCGAGCCGAGCCGGTGCGCGCCCACGAAGGTCCCATCGACGCCGCCAAAGCCCACCCAGGAGAACGGCGGGTTTGCGTCCAGCACGGCGAGCAGCGTGCGAGAGAGCTGCGTGCGGTCATCGACCGTGAGCCCCAGACCGTCAGCTACGAGGCGCCGCGCGAGCTCACCCGCCGGCTCTGCGCGCGAGAGGTGCGCGCGCGTCTGCGCGACCGCTTGGTGCGACAGCCCGCGGAACACGTCGCGGGACAGCACCGTGACCGTGTCGCGAGCGAAGCGGTAGGAGCGGAGCGTCAGCGCCACCCCGGTCAACCCCGTGAGCAGAGGCAGCAGCACCAGCAGCAGCGCACGGAAGCTGAAAGAGGCCGGGCGGCCGCGCTCGCGCGGGCTCGAAGCATCACCCATGATGGGCCGAGTGTCGCAGACGCCCGCCGCAACGTGAAGCGCCAGACACGCCGAACTGCGGCGAGCGGTGCCCCGTACTCGTCGCGGACCCAAGGTCAGCACGGGGGCTCGCGGGGGCGTCCCTGGACGAGGGACGCCGGGACGCCGTTGGTGCGGTAGCGTTGCGGGATGCCGCACGCCCCCCACGCTCCCGTCGCGCGCCCTCCCCACGCCCATCCGTCGGCGCTGCCCGAGGCCCGGTCGCTCCCCTCCATCGCCATGCAGACGTCCTCCGTCGCGCGGGTGCCGCTCGCGGTTCGGGGCGCGGGCTTCGCTGCTCTCTTCGTCGTCGCGGTCACGGGGCCCCGCGACGCACGCGCACAAGACTGCCAGTGCGATCACACCGTCGCGCTCGACGCCACCGCGGTCGACGGACTGGCGCTCGGCTTCCAACCGGGGGACCGCGTCTGCGTGACCGCTGGCGAGCGCGAGTTCCTCCGCTTCCAGCACGTGCAAGGCAGCGCCGACGAGCCCGTGGTCATCCTCAACTGCGGCGGCCTCGTACGGATCCACAACACCACGCGCGCGTACGCGTTGGTGTTCGAGGAGGACTCGCGCTTCTTCCATCTCACGGGGACGGGTGACCCCGACCTCACCTACGGCTTCGAGGTCTCCGCGCCCGCGCGCGAGCCGTACCCCGGCGTCGGGCTGTGGCTGAACGGACGCTCGACCAACTACGAGGTGGACCACGTGGAGGTCCACGACACAGGCTTCGCCGGGGTCATGTCGAAGACGGACCCGTTCTGCGACGGGAGCGCCGACCAGGGGACCTTCACGCAGCGCAACGTGTGGCTACACGACCTCTTCGTGCACGACACGGGCGGTGAGGGCTTCTACATCGGGAGCACCCAGGCGAACGGCCACAGCATCCAGTGCAACGGGAGCCCGGTCGTCCACCAGCCGCACTTCCTCGAAGGCATCGCGCTCACCGACTCGCGCATCGAGCGCACCGGCTGGGACGGCGCGCAGATCGGCATGGCGCAGGCCGACTGTCTGGTGGCGCGCAACATCATCGCGGACGTGGGGCTCGAGCGCGTCGACCAGCAGAACCAGGGACTGCAGATCGGGAGCTTCTCCGCCTGCGAGATCCACGAGAACGTGCTGTTGCGCGGCCCCGCGAATGGCATCTTCATCATAGAGGCGGACGACACGTGGGTGCATGACAACGTCGTGGTGGACTTCGACGGGGACGCCATCTACGCGAACATGCGCGACCGCTTCACAGGCTCGCGCTATCGCTTCCACTTCAACACGCTCGTGAACGCGGGCGGCGCGGCGATGCGCGTGTTCGGACCGACCCTGGGACCGAGCGAGGCACGCTCGAACTTCGCGGTCGGCGCGGGCGACGGAATCTCGGCGGGTGGCGACGTGATGTGGACGGCAGAGGGCAACGTCACCGTCGCGAGCGCGTCCCTCGCGCGCTTCGTCGGAGGGGCAGATTATCGCTTGCAGCAAGACTCTCCCGCGCGTGGCGAGGGCGTCGCGGTGGACACGCTGACGCACGACATCGACGGCTACCCGCGCGCGATGCCGCCGAGCGCTGGTGCGTACGAGTATCGCGATCCGAGCGTCGACGTGGGCGTCACCCTGCGCGACTCGGGCGTGCCGTTCGACGGTGGGGGTGACGAGGGTGGATGCGGTTGTCGCGTCGGCCCGACGCGGGCGCGAACGCCGCACGCCGCGTGGTTGACGGCGCTCGCGCTCGTGGGCGTGATGCGCACGCGACGTCGCTCGCGCTGAGCGCTGCGCCGCAATCGCAGCAGCGCGCGGAGCCCGCGCAGATGGCCCACGCGACGCCCATGCGCGGCCCGAGTGTCACATCGGGCTGGCGCGCACCTCGTCTTCGCGACAGGCTCCGGACACCGGAGCAGGGGAGATCACTCACCTTTTCGGATTTGCACCCTGTGGCGCAGCCCGTTCAGTGCTTCAAACATGAGACTTACCGGGTCCGTTCCGATTCTGCTATAGGTGGCGCAAGTACCCATGAAGCGCATCGCGATTTGCCTGGCCCTCTCGACGCTGCCGAGCTGCGGAGGAGAGGCCACCGACACATCGACCGCCGTGGCGACAGGGTCCGGGGAGTCGCACGAGCACGCCGACTTCGACCCGCAGGTCGGCTCGCACCTCGACGAGAACGACGAGCCCACCAACGCGGAAGCCGCCGCCGCCGTCGCCGGTGTGACCGCCGAAGGCGCCGACTTCGCCACCACCGACAGCGGTCCCGCGCGACACGGGTCGGTCGAATTGCACCCTGGTTTCATGCCCGATCCGGTCATCACCGAGGGGCTGGCGGGTGGCAACGTCCACGCGCGCACGATGAACCCAGCGTGTACGGGCTGGGTGGAGGAGGTGCCCAATCACGTCCTCGTCACGACCGGCGCGATGGCAGAGCTGCGCGTCGTCGCCCACTCCGAGGAGGACGTCACGCTGGTCGTCCGTCGACCCGACGGCTCGTTTGTGTGCAACGACGACGCGGAGGGCACGCGCGGCACCGATCCAATGGTGCGCGCCGAGATGCCGAGCGGCGAGCACCAGATCTGGGTGGGCGCGAACCGCGAGGGCGAGCACCCCAGCTACCGCCTGGGATTCTCCGAGCTGCCCAACGTCATGCCGTCGAACCTGATCGTCGAGACGCCCCCGTCGCGCCGCTGATCCCACAGCACGCGCTGCGCTTTCCCACGACGCGCGATGCGCGCAAGATGGAGCGTGCGCTGCGCGTGAGCAACGCGCCACGCAAGCGACGCATGACGAAACAGTGTTCTCAGTATGGTCAACTCGACATTCGCTCGGGCGCAGACGGCGAATTGGCTCCGTGTCCATACGAACAATCGCGCAATTCCGATACGCATGGAGTCACATGCACTGCAATTGCACTAGAATGTGCGCCGATTCTTCGATAGCTGATTGACTCACGAGGTACATCGAGACGATGCATACGCAACCCATTCGTGACACGCACTACACAAACATGTTTGGTCGCCATGGATAACCCATCTGAAACGAAGGCGAACGAATCCCCCTGGGAGGCGCGCTGGGCCACGGGCGATGTCCCATGGGACGCAGGTGCTCCCGAGCCCGGGCTGCTGTGGTGGCTCGCGACCAAGGGGTCACACGCGCCTACCGGGCGCGTCTTGGTGCCCGGCTGCGGCGCGGGCTACTCTGCCGCGGCGCTCGCGTCCCCCGAGCGACGCGTCACGGGGCTCGACCTCGCTCCATCGTCGGCGGCGCGCTTCGCCGAGGTGAGCGCGCGCTCCGGTGTGCAGCACTTCGTCGAGCACGTCGTGGGCGACTTCTTCGAGGTCGCGCTCGGCGCACCGTTCGACCTGGTCTACGACTACACGTTCCTGTGCGCGCTGCCGCTCGCGCTGCGGCCTGCGTGGGCTGCGCGCATGGCGGAGCTGACGCGTCCAGGGGGCACGCTGCTTTGCATGGTGTTCCCGATCATCACGCCACCTGCCGGCTACGAGGGCCCCCCGTGGCCGCTGCACGTGCACGAGGTGCGTGCGTTGCTCGCGGACACGTTCGACGTCGTGAGTGAGACGCCGCAGGAGCGCACGCACCCGGGCCGCGAAGGCAAGGAGTGCCTGCTCGAGCTCGCACGCAAGGCTTGAGTCATGGGTCGCAAGCCAATCAAGCCGCGCTCGCCGTTCGACATTCTCAAGGACGTGAAGCTGACGCCCAAGGCGCCCACCAGCGCGACGCCCACGAGCGCGAGCGGCGCGCGCAAGCCTGGCGCGCACACCACGCGGCCCTCCGCCGACGCCCTCGCGCGAGCGACGGAGCCGGATCCGGCGACGGAGGGGGAGACCGCGCGTGGGCCTGCGACGCTCCCCGGCCGCGACTACGCTGAGCGCGTCGCCATCCGCAACGCGTACGCCGGCGTGCGGAAGCTGGACGCGAAGGGCGACGCCCCCAGACCCGTCCGCCCGGCCCAGAAGCCGCCCGAGCAGATCGCGGCGCGCGCGCAGCGAGACGCAGAGGCGCGAGCGCGCTTGGACGCGTTCGTGGGTCAAGCGCGACGCTTCGTGGTGGAGCGCAACGGCGACGACGTGCGCGGCCGCCGCGACGACATGTCCATCGCGCAAGCCTCGCAGCTCTTTGCACGCGACAAGGCCCCGGAGCAGAAGCTCGACCTGCACGGCCTGCGCGCGGAGGACGCCGCGCGTCAGGTGGTCACGTTCACACGCGCAGCGCAGCGCGCGGGCAAGCGCACTGTGCTCATCGTGCACGGGCGAGGGCAGCACAGCGCGGGCGGTGTCGGGGTGCTGCCCGAGGTCGTGCTCGAGACGCTCTCCCGCGGCGGCGCCGCGCCCGTGGTGCGTGCGTTCATGACCGCGCCGCAGCGGCTGGGCGGCATCGGCGCGATGCTCGTCTTCCTCACCGAGAACTGACGGGGATCGAGCCCACGGGGCTGCCGGAATCTCGCGCGCGGGTAGAGAGAGTGGTACCCGCCGGGGACACCATGAGCGAACGGCCCCACGACCGCGCGTCCCTGCTGGATCGCGCGCTGCGCGTCTTCAGCGACGTGCGCGCGGGCGAGGGCGCGCTGGCGCTGGTGATGACCGCGAACGTCTTCGTCGTGATGCTGGGCTACTACGTGCTCAAGACGGTGCGCGAGCCCCTGATCCTCGCCTCCGGCGGCGATGGCGCGCTGCCCTTCCCCGTGAGCGGGTCCGAAGGCAAGGCCTACGCGGCATCGGCTCAGGCGCTGTGCCTGGTGCTCGCCTCCATGGCGTACGCGCGCCTCGCCGCGCGCTGGTCGGTGCGCCGCCTGATCCACCGCGTCATCGCGTTCTTCTTCGTGTGCCTCTTGCTGTTCTACGCTGCCGCGCACGCAGGCGCCCCGCACCTCGGCTTCGTGTTCTACGTGTGGGTCGGCGTCTTCAACGTGGCGGTCATCGCGCAGTTCTGGGCGTTCGCGAACGACGTCTACCCGCGCGAGAGCGGCGAGCGCATCTTCCCCATCGTCATGTTGGGCATGGGCGTGGGCGGCTGGCTGGGGTCCAAGCTGGCGGCGACGCTCTACCGCCACGGGGTCGACAGCTTCGAGATGATGCTCGTGGCGGCTGCCCTGCTGCTGCTGCACGCCGCGCTCTACCAGGTGGTCCACCGTCTGCGCAGCGCCGCGCTGGCGGACGCGCCGCGCGAGAGCCTGCCCGACGCGGCACCGTTCAGCATGCGGGGCGCGTTCGCGCTGCTGGCCGAGAGCCGCTACCTCAAGCTCATCGCCGCGCTGCTCATCGCCGCGAACCTCGTGAACACGACGGGCGAGTACCTGCTGAGCGTGGCGGTGACCGAGGCCGCCGACGGCGCCCCCGACCGGCGCGCGTTCATCGGCGCCACGTACGCGGACTTCCACGCCGACGTGAACATGGCGGTGCTGCTCGTACAGGGCCTGCTCACCTCGCGCATCGTGCGCCTCGGGGGCATCCGCGCCGTGGTCTTCGCGCTGCCGCTGGTCGCGCTCTCGGCCTACTCGCTCATCGCGGTGGGCGCGACCTTCGCCGTGGTGCGCTGGGCCAAGGTGGCGGAGAACACGGCGGACTACTCGCTCATGGGCACGGCCAAGGCGCTGCTCTTCCTGCCCACGACGCGCGAAGAGAAGTACAAGGCCAAGGTCGCCATCGACACGGTCTTCGTGCGCATCGGCGACGTGCTCGCGAGCGGCCTGGTGGCGTTGGGCCTGCACGTGTTCGCGCTCGACACGCGCGGCTTCGCCCTGGTGAACGTCGGCGTCATCGGACTGTGGCTGCTGCTCGCTCTCGGCATCGCGCGGCGCTACCGCGCGCTGGCTGCTACGCTCCCGTCATGATCGGCAACATCGCGCACCTCCTGATCGAGTGGGTCGTCCTCACCATCGCGTTCCTCGCGGCCGCTGCGGTGGTCCCGGGCTTCGACATCAAGGACGCCAAGTCGGGCTTCTGGGTGTCGGCCACGTTCGCCATCCTCAACCTGTTCATCGCCCCGCTGCTCACGCTGATCTTCGGCGCCTTCACGTTGGGCCTGGCGTGCCTCCTGCCCGGCGTGCTGCGCTTCATCATCCTGGTCATCGTCATCAAGGCGGTCGACGCCGTCAGCGACAGCCTGAAGGTCAAGGGCCTGTTCCCGGCCGTGTTGGCCGCCATCGTGCTCAGCGTCGTCGCAGCCGCCCTCGAGTACGGGCTCGGTCAGGTGCTCTGACCCCGCGCATGGCCCGCCCCCCCGACGGTCGCGCGAAGCGCCGGCCCGGCGTCGATGCGCAGCGCAGGCACCTGCTGGACACCGCCATCGTGCTCTTCGCGGAGCGCGGCTCGCGGCAGGTGAGCATCAACGACCTGTGCGCGGCAGCCGAGGTCTCGCGCCCCACGTTCTATCGCTGCTTCACGGACAAGGACGGGCTGGTGGAGGCGCTCTACCGGGAGGCCGTGATGGGCCCCATCGAGTCCATCGTGCTGTCTTCGCTGGCGACGCGCGCGCGCGAGCCCGGCTGGCTGCGCCGCGCCAACGACGAGATGCTGGACGCCATCTTCGCCGAGGCCCCCGCGGCGGCCCTGCTGTTCGTCGAGTCGGCCGACCCCACCTCGCAGGCCCACGCCATCATCCAGCGCGCGTTCGACGACATCGGCGCGACGCTGCGCAAGGTCATGCGGAAGGCCGGCGCGCAGCCGCTCAGCCCCGTGGCCCAGAAGGCCATGCTGGTCGCCTGCCAGTTCATCGTGCACGACGCCATCCAGAAGGGGCTCACGGCCAAGGCACGCCGCGAAGCCAAGGAAGCCACCTGGGAGCTCGCCAAGCGCGTGTTCGCCACGCCGGTGCCCAAGCCCGCCCCCTGAGCGTCGCGCCCGACGCGGTCTGTCGATCGACACGGTTGACAGTCGCCGCACGCCCGGTCACTATCTTACACGTTTGTAAGTTTAGGAGACCGCCCGCCATGAGCACCGCCGCAGCCCAAGCCCCCGCCCTCGTGCCCACCGCCACCGCCACCGCCCCGCTGGACGCGGGTGTGGAGCGCCGCGTCTCCTCGCAGACGTGGCGCGCCTTCATCGCCTGGACCGCGCTCTTCTGGGGCGGCACGGGCGTCCTCGGAGCGCTCTTCTACGTGGGCACCATCGACTTCGTGACCAGCACCAAGGTGTCGCTCTATGGCACCAGCGTGTGGCTCAACGGCTGGCTCATCCCGCTGCTCATGCCGGGCAACAAGAGCCGCCCGCGCAGCGTGGTGTTCCACGAGTGCCTGGTGCTCTGGATGGTCTCCTACACCATGACCAACCTGCTCTGGGAGATCCCCTGGGTGCTGGCCTCGCCCTTCGTGTTCACCGACCTGCACACCCTGGACGACGTCGTCGCGCGCACCGCGTGGATGCGCGAGAGCGTCTCGCACATGTACTGGTGGGTGCTCGCGTCGTTTGCCTCGGTGGACCTGCGCACCGTGAACCACGACGGCACGTTCTACGCGCTCGAGCTGTTCGCGTTCGTCAACGTCGCGTCCACCGCCTACTTCTACCGCCTCAACCAGCAGCGCTCGAAGATGCGCTACCTGGTGCCCGTGCTGGGCGGGGGCGAGCCCATCGCGGCCACCGTCATCTTCTCGTTCTCCGAGGTGTTCAACGGCTACGCCAACATGCCCGGCGGTGTCGCCGACACGCTGCTCGCGCTCGTCTGGACGCAGTACCAGTACATCGTCTTCCCCCTCGTGTTCAGCGTCATCGGCCTGCGCCTGCTGCGCGAGGACTGGCTGTCTTCGCGCGTCGCGCCGGACTGATGGGGCTGGACTTCCAGCGGGCGATCACCTGAGACCGCTGCCCCGGACTTTAGGACTTCAGTCCGGGGTGCCCATGAGTGAGGACTGGCGGCGCTTCTGAGACAGCCTCTCCACCAGCATCCCTCACCACACGGCCACACCGATCCGCGCGGACGATCCACCGCGACGAGCGCTCGGCGGGGCTCAGAACTCCTCGGCCGCGTCCTCGTCGCTCCAGTCGTCGTCGCCGCCATCGTCGTCGTCCGAGTCGAACTCGTCGTCCAGCTCGTCCTCGTCCTCCGCCAGCACCTCGTCCTCGTCCTCGTCGTCGTCGCTGGACGAGCTGTCCTCGTCCTCGTCCGGGTCGTAGGCGGTGACCTCCAGGTACGACTCCTCGATGGCTGCGCCGTCGAGCTCACCCAGGGCGACCTCGGCCTCCCACTCCTCCGAGTACTCCACCCACGCGCGCCGCGAGCTGCGCGTGTTGGCCATGAAGCCGGTGGCGGTCACCTCGCCGAACTCCTCGCAGAGTTCCAGCAGTTCGTCTTCGTCGAAATCGAGCGGCAGGCCACGGATCAAGATCTTGAGAGACATGGGAACCTCCTATCAGCGGGGGCGAGTGCCTGATGTATAGCAACGGGCCGAGGCTGCCCACAGTCCGATCGTCAGGTCAACTGCTCTGCGCGGCGTCCGCGTGTTTCTCCGAAGCGGCCCACCAGACACCCAACGACGCGTGATCCGTATGGCGACTGGCGGGCGGCAAGCTGGCCAGGAACACCCGCCCGTAGGCCTTCTGCACCACCCGCCCATCGAGCACGGCCACCACGCCGCGGTCGCGCTGGGTGCGGATCAAGCGCCCGAACCCCTGCTGCAGCGTGAGGGCCGCGGCCGGCACCAGGTAGCGCATGAAGGGCGACTCTCCCTGCTCCTCGAGGGCGCGACAGCGGGCGGCGATGAGCGGGTCGGTCGGCACCGAGAAGGGCAGCTTGTCGAGGACGACCAGCCGCAGCGCGTCGCCGGGCACGTCCACCCCCTCCCAGAAGCTGAGCGTGGCGAAGAGCACGGCGTCGCCCGCCTCGCGGAAGCGCTCCAGCAGCGTCCCCTTGGGGGCCTGCCCCTGCACCAAGATGGGCTGCGTGATGGGCCGGTCGCTGGCCGCGGCGCAGCGCTCGGCCAGCGTGCGCATGGCGCGCACCGAGGTGCACAGCACGAACGCCCCGCCGCCCGTCAGCGCCACCAACTGGGTGATCTCGCTCACGGCGCGGTCCAGGTACTGGCCCGCGCGCGGGTCGGGCATGGCCTCGGGCAGGTAGAGCGCCGCCTGCTGGGCGTAGTCGAACGGCGACGACACGCGCTCCTCGTCGATGGGGAAGTCCACGCCCAGACGCTGCTTGATGAACTTGAAGTCCCCGCCCGTGCTGAGCGTGGCGCTGGTGAGCACGACCGACCCCACCCGCTGCCAGACCTCGTCCCGCAGCAGCTCGCTCACGTCCACGGGACGCGAGCCGATCACCCGCCCGCGCCCGCGCGCCTCGCAGTAGGCCACACGGGCGCCTGCCGCGGGCGTCTCGGCGATCTGGATCAGCTGGCGCCGCTGCTCCGCCGCGCGCCGCGACAGCTGGGCCAGCCGGTCGCTCTCGTGGGCCCGCTGGCGCAGGTGCTCCTCCACGCGCTCGAGCGCGTCGTCCAACGCGAACAGCGCGTCCTCCACGTGACCCTGGAACACCTCCCGGCTCAGGTGCCCGCGGCCCGCGCCCGGGTCGGGCAGCGCCCCGAAGAAGCGCCCCGCGGCCACCACCAGCGCGTCGCTCATCGACCGCGCCGCGTCTCCCTCGTCGCTCAGCGCGCGCAGCAGGTCGTGCGCCAGGCGCTCGACGCTCTGCGTGCCCACTTCGTGCCCGAAGAAGAGCGTGGCCACGTCCTCGATCTGGTGCGCCTCGTCGAAGATGACCGCGTCGTAGTCGGGCAGCAGCCCTCCCCCGTGCGGCCCACGCACGGCCAGGTCCGAGAAGAAGAGGTGGTGGTTCACGACCACGATCTGCGCCTCGCGCGCCCGGTCGCGCATGTGCGTGACGAAGCAGCTGTCGAAGTGGCGGCAGCCCTTGCCCACGCGCGTGTCCGAGCCGCTCACGATGTGCGGCCACACGGGGTGGTCCTCGGACAGCGCGGGCAGGGCGGCGCGGTCCCCCGTGGGGCTCTCGTCGTGGAAGGCCTGCAGCAGCGGCAGCGCCGTGCGGTAGCGTGCCTCCACCGCGCGCGGACCCGCCACGAACTCGGCGAAGCGCCGCCGGCAGACGTAGTTGGAGAGCCCCTTCATGGCGCTGGCGACCACGGGCTGACCCAGGTGCTCGCGCAGCAGCGGCAGGTCGTGGTCCAGGATCTGGTCCTGCAGCGTGCGCGTGCCGGTGGAGACCACCACCTTCTGGCCGCTCAGGATGGCGGGCAGCAGGTAGGCCAGCGTCTTGCCCGTCCCGGTGCCCGCCTCCACCAGCAGCATGCGGCGGTCCTCGAGGGCGCGCTGCACGGCCTCCGCCATGCGCATCTGCCCCTCGCGGTGCTCGTAGCCCGGGATGACCCGCGCCAGCGGCCCCGTCGGGCCGAGCAGGTCCGCCGCGCGCATCAGAAGATCTGGGACGTCATCAGGGCCGTGCGCGCCGCCTGGTCGAAGGCGCCCGGCGTGAGCGAGAAGCGCATGCGCGCGCCGTCGTCGGTGCGCTCCACGAACACCAAGATGGGCGCGGGCGGGATCTCGAGGGTCAGCGCCCCACCGAGCGCGCGAGCCGGGGTGCTGGCCAGCAGCCCGAGGGCCTGCCCCAGGTGGCCAGGCATGATGACCCAGGCGGAGAGCACGCGCGGCGCGGCGCTGTCGAGCGCGCGCGAGACGTCGGGCAGCGCGCCCAGGCTGTGGCTGTCGTTCTCGGCGCCGAGCGCGCTGAAGTAGGCGGCCGGGAGCGGGTGCGGGGTGGCCTCCGCAGCCGACTGGGTGATCGCCAAGAGGGCGTGCGCGTCGTCCCGCTGGTGGTGGAGCGCCGGCACCGGCGCAGGCGCGCGCGTGCAGACGGGCGTGGCGGCGGCCACCGCGAGTCCACGCCGCGGCTCGTCGCCCGGACAGCCCAGCAGGTCGCCGAGCAGGGCGCGCATGTAGGGGGTGGCCAGCACGGCGTCGATGGCCGCCGGCTCCGCGCCCGGGCCGTTGGGCGTGGCCAGCAGCGCGAAGGCGCCCGCGTCGGTCGCCCCCAGCCCCGCCATCAGCGCGCCCCCCGCGTGCTCGCGCTGGGACGCCGCCAGCGCCGCGAAGGCCGCCGTGTCCTCGGGGCGCATGCGCTGCCCCCCCACCTCGGCCAGCGCGTGCAGCACGCCCTCGCCCGCGGCCGCCGGCGCCAGCACCATGCCGAGGCTTGTGCCCTGTGGGAAGCGCCCCAGCAGCGCGGAGGGCACCTCGGGCAGCCGCGCAAGCGCGCGCGCCGCGGGCGACCCGGGCACCAGCTCGGTGTCCAGCGTGAAGCCGAGGCCGTGCGCGGTCGGGCCCATCCAGGCGGTCATGGCGCGGATGTCGGGCATGTAGGCCGTCAGCTCGCGCACGGCGCTGGCCACGGTCTGCACAAAGGCCTCCGGGTCGCCCAGCGCCGGGGCGTCCGCGTGGGCCGAGCGCTCGGCGCGGGCCGCGGCCAGCGCGCCCGCCACCTGTTCGTCCACGGCGCCCTCCAGCTCGGTGCGGGCGCGGCGCGCGATGACCCCCTCGGCGCTGCGGATGTGCAGGCCCGGCGCCCCCAGCTCGGCGCTGCGCAGGCGCGAGACCAGGTAGCCCAGCGAGGCCTCCAGCTCCGGGCGGTCGCGCGCCACGAGCACCACGTCCTGGTACAGCACGGTGATGGGCTCGCCCACCACCGGCGCGCGGCCCACGTAGCGGCTGCCGTGCGGCCCGCCGTCCACCAGGGTCACACCCACACCCAGCGGGAACTGACCCTCGTCCGTGCGCACCAGCGCGGCCGCCACCTGCGCGTCGTCCACGCGCACGCCCACGATGGGCGCGTCGTCGCGGACTCGCGGCTTCACGCTGTCCGGTACCGGCGCGAGGTGGTCGAAGGCCTCGGCCATGGTGGCCGGGAGCATGGTGCGCAGGGCCTCGGCGCGGACCTGGTCGCGCACGGCGGTGAGCGCGTCGCGGCCGCCCGTGAACCACACCTCCATCGTCATGTTGTCGGGAGGGGTGTTGGGGAGCTCGGGCGCGGGGGCCGGCGTGGGCGCGGCGGGCTGGTCACCGCCGGAGCAGGCAGGCACCGCGGAGACCAGGACCGCGAGCAGCGCGCCGAGCGCCGCGCGCCCAGCGGGACGGACCGCAGCACGAGTACGGAGCAGAGCGGGGGGGAGGGGACGCCAACGCATGGCGTACGCTAGCAGCGCGACGCGTCCGTGGCGATCGGGGGCAGGTGCGGGTCCCGCAGCGCGCGATAGCGCCCGGCCAGCGAGGCGCGCAGCGGGGTGTCGGGCAGGGCGTCGAGGGCCCGCTCCACCCGCTCGGCCACCGTGCGGTTATGCACGCCCAGGGGATGACGCTCCAGGTGGTCCAGCAGGAAGGTCACCCGCGCGGCGGGCAGCGCCCGCCCCATGCGCAGGAGGGTCCGGGCGAAGTGCTCCAGCTCGGCCTGTGCAGCGTCATCCTCTTCGGCCATGAGAGGGTGTACGCCGGGGCGCGGGGGGATCCTTCCCCGCCCCGCTGCCGTTCATGGACATTGCGTCAGTGACGCAGCCCAGGTGCGGACGGCCCGCACACCCCCGCCCAGGTCCGGGAGGCTGCGCCCCAGCGGCGGCATCTGTCGGAACGGGTCGGTGGACTCCATGCGCTGCACCACGAAGCTGGCGTCCGGGTCGCCGGGGTGGATGCGCAGCGTGCCCTCGGGGGCGAAGAACTGCACCTCGTCACACAAGTGGGTGTCTTCGAGCGTGCGCTCGATGCGCATGTCCAGCGTGAGCGCCGGCGAGGACTGACCGAGCGGCCGGTGGCAGTGACTGCAGTTGGCGTGCAGGTACGCCCGGGCGCGTCGCTCGGGGTCCTCGCCCTCGTCCTTCGGGTCCGCCAGCGCGGGATAGTCCGCCGGGCGCGGGGGCTGCCCCGGCTCGGCGTTGAGCGTGTTGAACACGCCCACCTCGTGCATGGCCACCAGCTGGTTCTCGACGTAGCCCGTGTAGTCGAACAGCCCGTTCAGCTGGTCGATGCGGAAGCCCAGCGCGCGCTCGGTCGCGGTGCTGTGGCAGGTCATGCACTCGGTGCGGCTGGGGAAGTGGTAGGTGAAGGTCTGCGTCGTCCCGTCACGCCGGATGCGCAGCTCCTCGTTCTCGCCCGCGGCGAGCAGGTGCGCCTCGCGCCCGTTGTCGTCGAAGCGGTAGGTGAAGAAGCCCCAGTCGAGCGCGCCGCGCATGATGAAGCGCACCTCGAGGCGCCGCAGGCTGCTGGGCCGGCGCTCGTCCATGAGCATGTCGAACTCTTTGACGAGCACGGTGCCCACCGGGAAGCCCAGCGTGCCGTCGGGCAGGTAGGTGATGACCTGGCCGGGCGGCAGCACCAAGTAGCGGGCCTTGGCCGCGCCGTCGGTCCAGAGCGGTGAGTTGACGTCGTAGGGGATCATGTCCGCCGCCGGGACGTTCAGCGCGTCGCCACCGAAGCAGCCGGTGGCGCTGAGGGTCTCCGGCATGGGCGCACCCGTGCCGAGGGTGACGTCCACGGCGGCCAAGCAAGTGCGCACCGTGGCGCGGGCCGGGAGCGCAGGACCCTCGCGGGGCGGGTAGCCCGCGTCGTGGTAGGCGTTGGGGATGTCTTGGCAACCGGTCCACGCCGCGAAGAGCACGCAGACGGAGAGCACGCAGAACGCGGCGGGGCGACGGGGGGTGCGACGGCTCACGCGTTGCGGAATAGCAAGGCTCGTGCCGCGAAGCCACGGTTCATCGGAAGATGGGGGGCTCTGGGGGCAGAGGCGCCGTTGGCGGTTGGTGGCTAGAACGACAGCGTCGCCGCCGCGCCGTATTGCCCACGCGCGGCGTCCACGTCGGGGCGCAGCGAGAGCCGGTAGTCGCGCTGCGCTGCGCGGTATCGGCGGCGGGCGCGCACCTTGCGCGGGAGCAGGAAGCTGGCGGACAGGATGAAGAGCGGCAGGCTGAGGCCCATCAGCACGGCGCCGCCGATCACGGGCCCCCCACAGTAGTCCCCGTAGGAGCTGTCGCAGTACCAGAGCCCCTCGGTGAGCAGGAACGTCCCGGAGACGAACGCCGCCGCCGAACCCGTGAGCGTCATCAACGGCCAGAACAGGCTGGGCCGCCGACCGGGCGGGGGCTGCGGCGCGTCGAGCCGGTAGCCCGCGGGGGGCTGCTCGGCGTAGGGGTGCGCGCCATAGCCCGGCACCACGACGTAGGTGGTCGTGCCCGGGGCCGCCGTCGCTGGAGGCGTCGACACAGCCGGTGCGGGGGCGGTCGAGACGGCCGGCGCTGCGGGAGCCGGGGGCGCGGCCACGCGGGTCGCGGCGCGTTCGGGGACGATCTCGAGCTCTTGCACGTCCGCCATGGGGATGGTGTGCACCTCGCCCGAGTCCGTGCGGATGACGATGCGCTCCGAGGGGACGTACACCTCGATCTCACCGGTGACGACGCCACCCGAGCGCAGCCGAGCGGTGCCGCGGTCTGCGAGTGCGGCGTCGGGCGCGCAGAGCAGCGTGAGAGTGGTCACCAGCGCGAGCGCGGGGCGGAGGAGGGCGGGGTGAGTCGTCATGCTGCCGTGCGCACTGTGCAGGGCGCGTGCCATGCGAAGTTCTCGGCGTTCTCGCGCACGAGTTCCCAGCCATGCGCTATCGATGGTGAGCGTTTGGCACACGGTGGCTCACCTTCGTGACCCGTCGCGACGTGGCGGGCTGTCGCGACGTGGCGGGCTGTCGCGACGTGGCGGGCTGTCGCGACGTGGCGGGCTGTCGCGACATGGTCGGATGCGCAGCAAGTTGGTGAAGCTGGTGGGTTGGGGGGCACCAGGCTGAAGCCTGGTGCCCCGGGGCTGCAGTGCTCGATGAAAGTCCGCCCCACTGCGGGGGCGGACTACGTGATGGTGGCCTGTGGCGGTTCGGTGGAGGGGCTGGCGCTGTGCTTCAGGGTTCGCTGATGGTCCACGGCTCGGATGCTTGGGGGCGGCTGTGGTGTTCGCGCTGACGTTGAACGTACTGAGCGACGGCCCTCAGGTCTTCGGGGGCGAGGGACTGCGCCCAGTAGCGGTGCTGCCAGGCGAAACGCTCGGGTAGCGCGCCCTTGCGCTTGAGCTCGTAGGCCGAGCCGCCCTTCATTCGGCGGATCACCTCGCTCAGCGGGGCATTCGGGTCGAGGCGAACGACGACGTGGACGTGGTCACTCGCGCACCCGGCCGCAAGCACGTGACTACCAGCGTCACCTGCCTTCCTCCCGAGCAGGTCGCACAGGCGGGCGTCCAACGATGGGGGCAGGAACGGCCGGCGCTGACGAACAGCCCGTACAACGTGCACCAAGACCAACACAGGAGAACGCACCATGCGGCCATTCTCGAACGCGATCCGTTCCACTTGCGCATCAGCCATCACCGAAGTGCTTGCGCGGCATGAACAAGGCGCAGGCCTCAATCCAAGCATCGTCGTGTCATCGCGACCACGCAGTCCGCCCCCGCAGTGGGGCGGACTTGCAGGTCACACTGCAGCCCCGGGGCACCAGGCTTCAGCCTGGTGCCCCCCAACCCACTGTTTCGGCCCCGACCCAGAGTGCAGTCCAAACCGCTTGTGGCCCGACCCGACTTACCTACAGGTGCAGCCGCCGCACTCCGTCGTGGACGTCTCGCGCAGCGGGTTGCAGCGCGGTTGGTAGCCGGCGCTGCACTGGTTCTGCCCGGCGATGCAGCGCAGATTCAGCTCGGCGCACTCGCACGTGCCCTCGATGGGGCCCGACCGGGGCACGCACACGTCCACGTCGGCGCTGTAGCCGAAGCTCGCGCCCACGTTCTGCGCGCAGCGCAGCGTGCCCGAGCAGTCGCGGTCGGTGTCACAGTCGCCAATGCCCGCGCCGCAGCGGCACATGGTGGCCTTCTCGTCGCAGCGGTCCCACAGGTTGGAGGAGCAGGTCAGCCCGCGGATCCAGCTGTAGTAGGGCTGCACCGCGATGGCCTTGCCCGCCCAGCCGTGCCCCAGCGTGGGCGAGTTGCTGGAGTGCACCGCGTACAGCAGCGTGCCCGACGTGTTGGTGATGGCACCGCCCGAGTCACCGCCGCAGGTGACGGGGTCGTCCCACTGCAGGATGCGGCCGCTGTCCACGTAGCGGTCGAAGCGCGTGATGTCGAAGTTGAGCGAACCACCGCCGCTGTTGCACCCGCTGCCCGTGAAGCCGTAGCCCGCCACGAGCACGTCCTGCGAGGTGCTGGGCTTGGTCGTCGCGACCACCATGGGTGTGATGTATGAGGGCGCGTCGCTGACGAGCGCGACGACGGCCAGATCGTTCTCCAACTCCTGGTCCGTCCACGACGGGTTGTAGTCCGGGTGCCACGTGGCCGAGCCCGCGATGTCGGGGGGCTGCACGCCCGTGCTGGGGTTGGGGCGGAAGCTCACGCTCACCGCGGGGTTGCAGATGTTGCCGCCCGCGAGGTTCTCCGTGCACACGCAGTGCGCGGCGGTGAGCACGCGGTCGTAGGCGATGAGCGTGCCGGAGCACACGCCGCGCCAGGTGATGACCTTCACCAGCGGGAGCAAGAAGCTGGGCGAGGGAGCCGTCGGGTCCTGGATGGCTGCGGTCGCGGCGCCCACGCCACCGTCTGCGAACGAGGCGTCCCCATTCGGGTCCTGCCCGGCGTGGGGGTCGAGGTCCACCTCGCCGACGCAGCCGACGAGCGCGAGCAGGAGCAGGGGGCCTGCGCGGCGCGCGAGGCGCGAGGCGCGCGTGGACGGGACGGTGCGAGCAGGCCGCGGGGCCCGCGCAGGCGAGAGGACGTGAGGCTTCATGAGTGTCGCTTCCTTCGTGATGGCCGGCCCCGGGGCCAGCGGAACACGAGGTAGGTGGCCGGACGACATCGCCTCCGTGTTGCCTACGTCACTTTTCGGGCCGTTTGTGAGCTCGAGCGCTCCCCGGGCGACCCCCCAGGGAATCTTCAGACGCCGCTCGAACAGGGCCGGCGGATGGGCGGCATGAGCACCGACGGGGAGCGGCCGCCGCTGACTAGCGCACGTGCCGCGCGACGAGCTTCAAGGGCCGGGTCATCGCGAGGGTGAGCCCCCACAGGACGCGCTCGCCTTGCAGGCGGATGGCTGGCACGGGCATGTGGCGCTTGCCGACGCGCTGTCGGGCGAGGCCCCAGCGGCCTATGACCGTGCGCAGCCGGACGGCGAAGGCCTCGGCGACTTCGCGCTCCTCGAACGCGAGCGCGTCGAGGTCGGGGGCGCGGTCCAGGCCGAACACGACGGGCACCACGCGCATGGGGCGCCTCCGTCGCGGGTGCAGCGTCCAGCGGGGCGGCAAGGTCGCGATGGCGTCGCCCAGCTGGAGCCCCACTTCTTCCAATGCCTCGCGGCGCGCGATGTCCGCGGCGGACTCGGCCGCGTGCGAGGCCATGCCGCCGGGGAGCGCGATGTGACCAGACCAGCGATCGCCTCGACGACGGCGACGCTCGATGAGGAGCGTGCATGGCTGCCCGTCCGCGTCTGGGAACAGCACGAGCGCGACGGCGGCCACGGCGGGGCGCTCCGCGAGGGTGGGCGGGTAGCGACGCGCGAGCGTCCCGAGGATGGTGGCGAGGTCCCCCGACACGCGCCGCCCGCTCAGAGTCCGAAGTAGAGGTTGGTGCCGAACACGAACTCGTAGTCCGGGAGGCCCGGGCGCTGCTGGTCGACGAAGAACGAGAACGCGCCCGTGAACTCGGCGCCGTGCCCGCGGCGCCCGCGGATGGTGGCGCCGCCGAAGCCGCCCACCGCGACCACCAGGTCGTCCAGGTCGACGATGGTGAAGCTGGCGCGCGGCCCGAAGAAGCCGTTGCGCCCCACGTTGATGCCGAACGCGAGCGGGATGTCGAGGTGCAGGTAGGCGTCGTCGCCCGTGCCGTCGTCTCGCCCCGTGTCGAAGAAGATCTCGAGCTCCACGCCGGTCTCGATGCGCACCTTGTCGTCGATGCGGATGTTGATGGGCAGGCCGAACGCGGTGCCCAGGTTCTCGTCCCGCCCGGTGGGGATGGCGAGCGTCGCCTGCAGGCCCATCTCGAACGCCGCGGTGGAGACGAAGGCCCAGCGCAGGTAGGGCGTGACGTGCCCAAAGCGGTCGCCGCCGCTGCGCACCGGGAAAGCCAGCACGCCCACCTCGAGCGTGCGCAGGATGCCGTAGCCGAAGCCGGACCCGAACTGCACGTGCGTGTCGCGGTCGTCCGGGAGGTCGGTGTCCACCTGCACGCGCAGCCCGTAGCCCGAGCCCAGCGGACCGAGGATGGTGCCCGAGTCGTTGATGCCGTGCTCGTACGGTCCGAGATCGATGCGCAGCGTGTGCGGGTTGAGGGTCATGCCGCGGCCCGCGTAGGTGCGCGCCATGCCGTTGCGTTGCGCGTGGGCGGCGGAGGGCGCTGCGTGCAGGACGGTCAACAGCGCGGCCGCTGCGAGGAGCGAGGACCGCGAAGGGCTGAGATAAAGCGTGCGATTCATGACGTGCTCCTTGGCCGACGAGGCGCGGGGTGGGACCGATGGGTCGGTCCCGTCGGAGCTTAGCGGGGTGCGCGCGTGGGGTGCCAACCAACGCGCGACGTGCGCCGTGGGCCAGCGCTCAGAAGCGCCCCATGAGCCCCACCACGGCGCCGCCGCGCATGGGCGCGAGCGAGGGCCCGAACTGGCGCTCGCGCTGACGCGTGCGAGCGCGGTGCGACAGGTGGTAGGCCACGAGCGCGCCCGCCACCTGAAGGACCGGATAGCCGATCATGGCGGCCACGAACGCGGCATCGGTGTCGACCACGGCCATGCCGGCGAGGAAGGCCCAGCCGAGACCAGTGCCCAGCGAGGCCCCAATCAGGGTCATGTCGTAGCGCCCGTGGCCGCCCGCGAGGCTGCCTCCGAGCGTGACGCCGCCCGCGATGGCGGCCGGGAACATGGCCGTCCCCAACGTGAACGACATGCCGACGATGCGCGCGCTGCAGGAGAGCGTGTCGTTCAGGACGTCGCCGAGGGTCACGCCGTCTTGAGGACAGCCGTTGGCGATGCCCTTGCCGATACCGTAGGTGAGCAACACCGAGCCGCCTGCAGCGCCGAGGCCGCCCACAAGCGCCGCGCCCACGGGAGTGCGTCGCGACCAACGCTCGGTCGAGGCCGCGGCCGTGCGCGTGTCGAGCGAGCTGGCGCGCTCGGCTTCGGGCTCCTGCGGCTGGGCGCGGACGGAGCGGGGCACCGCGATCGCCCCCACGGCGATCACGAGGGTGAGGAAGAGCTTCATGGTGTCTCTCAGGGCTGCGCTACCGTGCGCGTGGGGCTACGTCTTCGGGAGCGCGCCATCGAGCCCCAGGACCTCCCACGCCTTGTCCATCGCGTAGGTCATCCCGTACAAGCGGTCGCCCTCGCCGCGCAGCCGATAGGCGCTGGTGGTCACGGTGCCCACCTTCTTGGGCTTCTTGCCCGCGGGCAGCGCAAACAACGTCACCTCGCGACCGGAGCTGATGGCCACCGCCTGTCGGTCGGGAATGGCGGCGAGGCCGCAGACCTTCGCAGCGCCCACCACGTGCTCCACCTCGAAGCGGTCGCCCGTGCGGCGTAGCGTGGCCAGCTTGTTCGCGGTGACACACACCAGGTGATCGCGGTCGAACTCCGCCACCTGCACGATGGGCTTGCCCGCGACGTCCTCACACACCACCGAGCTCGTGTGGGTGGTGCGGTCGAGCTCGATCAGCACCTTGCCGTCGCACAGCCACGCGACCGCCCCATCGCGGGAGAAGGTGGCCGTCTTCACGAGCTCCTTGTAGCCATTCTCGCGCGCCCAGCCATACGCGGACGCTTCCGGCCACGTGGGCTCCGGCAGCGTGGCGACGTCGATGGGCACCGCCTCGAGCGGTCTCACGCTGGCTTCTCCCTCGGTCTTCTTCTTGCTCTTGGCGCGCGCCTGCGCCGCCAGCTTCGCCTCGAGCAGCGGCTGCAGCCCGACGACCTCGAACCCGTTGCCCTCGGGTGTGGAGACGTAGAGGCGGCCGTCACGGAAGAACGGCTTGGCCACGCGCTCGCTGAACGAGACAAGGGGGATCAGCTCGCCGTCGCCGATGCCCAAGAGCACCAGCCGCTCTTGGGCGTCGGTCCCGACCGCAAGGAGGCGACCGTGCGCGCGAAGCACCTGCGCGCCGGAGACACGCCGACTCTTGCCGCTGCGCCAGCCGGTCGCCTCTCGCACGCCGAGCATGATCTCCTTGTCCAAGAGCACCAGCACGCCTGGCTCGGGGTGCAGCACCTGCCGGGGCGCCCAGCTCGGGTTCTCCCACCGCGACAGCTCGCCGTCCGCGCCGAGGACCACCACCGCCGTGGGGGACGTGGCCGCCGCTGAGCGACCGTCTGCGGAGACGGCCAGGGTGGCGAAGAAAGCGCGCGTCTGACCGACGGCCGCAAGCGCTTCTTGTCCCACCGTCACCACGGCCCCCGCGTCATCGACGTACGCCATGTCGTGTCGCTCGACCTGCCGGCCGGTGGGCGCCGTCCTGGGCAGGAGCGCGAAGCGGCCCACGGCGAGGGCGTGTTCGCCAAAGTCGGCAGCGGGCGGCGGGCTGGAAGGCGGTTCGGGTAGCGTGCAGGGCACCAGGGAGGGCCCCGCGGGGGCCGCGGCGGACCCGGTCTCGGCGGGCTCGGTCTCGGCGGGCTCGGTCTCACCGCTGTGGGAATTCGCGGGCGGGGACTTGGCGGGCTTGGGCTTGGCCGGCGTGGACTTGGCGGCCTTCTGGCGCGCCTTCTCGGCCTTCTCGCGGAGGGGCCCGGCCCACGCTTCGACCACTTCGTCCAGCCCGTCGAGAGCGTAGTAGCTGGCGGCGTCGTTCGCGTAGAACAGCACGCGGCCGTCCACCTCCACGGGCGACGAGAGCTTGGACTTGAAGCCCGCGACTTTGCGCAGCTTGCCTTCCGCAAACGCATAGACGCGCGGGTTGGCACCGTACTCGGCTGTGATGAGCACGGTGTCGTCGCGATGCACCGACACCGTATCGCCCTTCCCCTTGGCGCTGGCGACGACGGTGGGCACCTCGGTGGAGGGGTCGAGCACCAAGAGCTCGCTGGCCCCTCGCACCACCCACAGGTCGCCGAGGTAGGCGAGCCCCTGAACCTTGTCTTCCACGACGAAGCGGGGGGTGGCCACGCCGGTCGCGAGGTCCACCGCATGCAGGTGGTTACCACAGGCGGTCAGCGCTTGGTCGCCGTCGCGGTGAACCGCGATGTAGTGCCCGGCGCGGTGGCCGTCGGGGAACACCACCGGTCGCACCCCGCCCGAGTCATCCAGAAACGCAAAGCCATCCGTGTATCCGTTGGTCGTGTGCCGCGCGATCGGTCGCGGCGTGGCGAAGAGCGGGTGGTAGCCGTCAGCCAAGGACTTGCGTCCGTTGCGCTCCACCCACGTGGGCTTGGGCGCCCCGAACGCTTCTTCGAGCTCCGCCGGGACAGTCGGCCGGACGACCTCGCCCTCGAACGGCACGAGCTGAACGTCGCTGCCCGCGTTGACCTTCTCGATGCGGGTGCGCTGCACCTCACTGCGGGCGGTCAAGCGGGCGGCCTCGAACGCCGCGTGGGGAGCGCCCACGGGGAGCGCGGGGTCCACGGCGCGCACCCCTGCAGGCGGGTCATACGCGGGGCCCTGGTCGGGCTTGGGCTGCACCGCCACCGTCCAGCGGTCCCACCCCGACGTGCCTTCTTCGCGCATCCCCCAGAAGACCACCTCGGCGACGGGGCACACGCGATGCGCCGCGAGCAAGAAGTCGGTCACCTTCGAGAACGTGGCGCGTGCTGCGCTCGACCAACGCTCGCCGACGGTGAAGCGAGCGAAGCGCTGAGACCATAGCCAGGGACGCGTCGACGGACGGGCCGGGCCGCTCGCTAGCAGGGACTCGTACACCTCGGCTAGCCGCGCGCGTTCGCCCTCGCTCGGCTCCCGGCGGAACTGCACCTCGTAGATGTGCCCCTCGTTGGCTCCCTCGTGCCAGTCAGCTGGCGAGCGGCCGTAGTAGCGAAACGGATAGGACACAGGACCCCCTGGAGTAGACCCACTTCAATCAACGCAGACACCTCACCGTCGGCGCTGCCAGAGGCTCTCAAATTCAGTGGGCCGGGGCTAGCCCGGCTCGACCCTAACGCCGGGGTCGCTGCTTCATCCCGGCGCGGCCCTTGGACTTGCCTGGCTTCGCGTCGCCCCCACCCGCACCGCCGCCTCCACGCGCGTCGCGGCGCTCTTCCTTGCGCTGCTCGTGCTCCAGCGCCTTGAGCTTGTCGCGCAGCTGGGCGGCGCGCTCGAACTCCAGGGCCTCGGCGGCCAGCATCATCTCGCTGCGCAGCTCCTCCACGCGGTCTTCGAGGCTCTGTGCGGCGTCGTCCGCCTCCTCGCGCTTGAGCACGGGGATGACCACGTAGTCGCTCTCGCCGCTGGACGCGTCCAGCTCGTGGATGCCGCGGCGCGTGGACTGCGGCGTGATGCCGTGCTCCTCGTTGTACGCCGCCTGCAGCGCGCGCCGGCGGGCCGTCTCGTCGATGGCGTACTGCATGCTCTCGGTCACCGCGTCCGCGTACATGATGGCCTGCCCGCGCACGTTGCGTGCCGCGCGGCCGATGGTCTGGATGAGCGAGCGCTTGCTGCGCAGGAAGCCCTGCTTGTCCGCGTCCAGGATGGCCACCAGGCTCACCTCGGGCAGGTCGAGGCCCTCGCGCAGCAGGTTGATGCCCACCAGCACGTCGAAGTCGCCGCGCCGCAGGTCGCGCAGGATCTCGACGCGCTCGAGCGTGTCCACGTCCGAGTGCAGGTAGCGCACGTTCACGCCCAGCTCGGCGTAGTACTCGGTCAGGTCCTCGGCCATGCGCTTGGTGAGCGTGGTGACCAGCACGCGCTCGTCGCGCTCCACGCGCAGGCGGATCTCGCCCAAGAGGTCGTCTATTTGGTTGCCCACCGGCCGCACCAGCACCTCCGGGTCCAAGAGGCCCGTGGGGCGGATGACCTGCTCCACGAACACGCCCTGCGACTGCTCCAGCTCCCAGTCGCCGGGGGTGGCGCTCACGTGCAGCACCTGCGTCACGCGCTCCTCCCACTCCTCGAAGCGCAGCGGCCGGTTGTCGAGCGCGCTGGGCAGGCGGAAGCCGTGCGCCACCAGGGTCTCTTTGCGCGCGCGGTCACCGCGGTACATCGCGCCGATCTGCGGGACCGTCACGTGGCTCTCGTCCAGCACCACCAGGTAGTCGCTGGGGAAGTAGTCCAGCAGCGTGGGCGGCGCCTGCCCAGCCTCGCGGTTGCTCAGGTGGCGGCTGTAGTTCTCGATGCCGTGACAGAAGCCCATCTGCTCCAGCAGCTCGAGGTCGTACATGGTGCGCTGCTCCAGGCGCTGCCGCTCCAGCAACTTGCCCTCGGCCTCCAGGCGCGGGAGCGTCTCGCGCAGCTCGGCGCGGATGCTCTCGATGGCCTTCTTGCGCTGCTCCTCGGGCGTCACGTAGTGGCTGCCGGGGAAGATGGCCGCGGTCTTCAGCTCGCGCAGCACCTTGCCGCGCAGCGGGTCCACCTCGGCGATGCGCTCCACCTCGTCGCCCCAGTACTCGATGCGCAGGGCCACGTCCTCGGCGTGCACCGGGAACACCTCCACCACGTCGCCGCGCACCCGGAACGTGCCACGATGGAAGTCGATGTCGTTGCGCTGGTACTGGATGTCCACCAGCCGCCGCAGCAGCTCGTCGCGCCGCAGCTCCTCACCCACGCTCAGCTCCACCAGCATGCCGCGGTACCACTCGGCCGACCCGATGCCGTAGATGCACGACACGCTGGCCACGATGATGACGTCCCGCCGCGACAGCAGCGCCCGCGTGGCCGAGTGCCGCATCCGGTCGATGCGGTCGTTCACGATGGCGTCCTTCTCGATGTACGTGTCCGACGCCGGGATGTACGCCTCGGGCTGGTAGTAGTCGTAGTAGCTGACGAAGAACTCCACCGCGTTGTCGGGGAACAGCTCCCGCATCTCGCTGTACAGCTGCGCCGCCAGCGTCTTGTTGGGCGCCATGATGAGCGTCGGCCGGTTCACCTGCTGGATGACGTTCGCCACGCTGAACGTCTTGCCGCTGCCAGTGATCCCCAGCAGCACCTGGTGCGCCTCCCCAGCGTTCAGCCCCGCAACGAGCTCGGCGATGGCCTGCGGCTGATCCCCGCGCGGCTGCATGGTGGACACGAGAGCAAAGTCGGACATACGCGGGCAGCGTAGCAGGCGGGCGTGTCAGGGGCTGTCAGGAGGGTGACCGCAGTCTGACGGGGCACCATCTTCTCGGCATCCCAGTTCGCGATGGGGACGAAATTATTCCCGCACCGCTCCGACGTTCTTCGCTACGATTTACAAATGTTCACGCATGGGGACCTCTTTCGCGCGTTTGGCCGTGCGAAGCAGCACATGGGGCTACTGCCGGGGAACCGCATCCCGTTTGCCAACTACGAAGCACATCTTGACCAGCGGCTGAGTGTGTTGCGGAAAAGGGCGCAACGCTCACAGTGGTTCGATGAGATCACGCCGATGGTGTCTGCCTGGCCAAAGACAGTATCTCCGACGTCCGACGGAACCATCCGGATTGGCACTCCCACGACCGAGCTTCCATCTGCGGCACATATCCGTCTAGTACTCGGTACCGACCCAGCATTGAGTACCATGGAGTGCCTGTGGCTTGAACGGTTCGGTCCGGCGCTTGAGTCAACTCTCTCTGACTCCTGCATGGGCTGAACCAACCCCTCATATTGGCTACAGCTAACGACATGTCAGAGGACTCCGAAGAGGTCCGCGAAGAACTTCTGTTCGCGTAGGAGCTCATCGAACTTGTTGAGCAGGATGTGACGTCGATGAGCGGGGGCATTCGGAAGGAGCGCGAACCATACGCATCCCTGACGAAAAAGAGAGTGAGTGCGCGTGGTGACGGTATTTGCCTTGAGCACCCTGTCGAGACCGGTGGCTTCGCTGGCGGCGCCGAGGACTGTGAGGAGCGCCTGGGCGAGCGCAGCCAGTAGAATCTGAAGTCTTGACACCCCCCGGTTGACCGGCTGATTCGTCGAGGAAACGCGGCGTCAAAATTCGACACCATCGTGGCATTAATTCCGCTGCGGTACGTTGGTAGGGGATGCCGACGTCATCGAGCCAGACCGCTTTATTCGAGAGAGTGGATCCGACCACGGTGACGAGCCTGTTCAGCGGGGGTCAGGTGCGGATCCTGGTGCACGGCCACGTGGTCTACGAATACCAGGAGGACGACCTGACCCACCGAGATCTGGCCGTCATAGGGCTCCGGAGGATCGGCCTTCGAGGCAAGCGCATTGCGATGGTGTGCCGCGTGAGCGAGTCGGAGGTCACGCGAGTGCGTCGACGCTACGAGAAGGGCGGCACGGCCGGTCTGGTGCGCGCGCCAACGCGCGAAGGGCTTTCACCGCTGAGCGCGGAGGAGCGCTCGCGCGCCATCGCGATGCGAAGCGCCGGGGCATCACTGGACACCGTGGCGCGGACGATGCGGCTGTCCCTGCCGCGCGTCATCGCGACGCTCGACGCGGAGGGATTGGGGTCCGTGGGGCGCGGTCATCGCTTGCGCACCCACCTCCCGGCGCAGCTTCCTCTGACGTCGGTGGAGCCTGAGCCGAGCCCCGCGGACGAGCCTGCCGCCGAGCCCGAGACGCGTCCTGCGCGCGATGCGGAGGACGACGAAGAGCTGCGCCCCGGCATGCCGCTCGCGGCGGGGACCGAGCACCGCTCGCAGTACGCAGGCCTGGTGCTGCTGACGAGCACGCTGTGCGACTTGGGCATCGTCCCGGCGCTGAAAGTGGCCTCGGCCAAGCGCTCGGACAAGGCGGTGTACTCGGCGCCGACCATCGCGATGACCCTCTGCGCGGGCATCGCGGCGGGGTACCACTCGCTCGAGTCTCTGCACGAGCGCGATGCGTACGGGCTCGGGGTGGTGCTCGGCACCGAGCGATGCCCGAGCGTGCGGACGATGCATCGCGCGCTCACCCAGATGACGGCCACTTATGATCGCGTCGCGCTGCACGGCGAGCTCGCGCGCCACCTTGCCCGCCGCGCTCCGATGGACGTCCGCGTCTTCGGTGTCGACATCCACTTCAAGACGTACACAGGCAAGGAGCGCATCGACAAGGGCTGGAACAGCAAGCGCCGCCTCGCCGAGAAGGGCCTCGCCGACGTGGTGGTCACCGACGCGATGGGTCGTGCCTGGTTCCGCGAGCCGGTCCCCGCGGGCAGCCACCTCTCGGCCTGTCTCGGCCCGATGGCCGAGCAGCTGCGCGTGGCGCTTCCGGAGACGACCGTCGTACTCGTGTCCGACCGAGGTGGCTTCGACTTCGATGTGCTCGAGAAGCTGAACGCGACCGGCGTGAAGTACATCGCCTGGGTGCCGGCCTCCGTGAATCTCCCCGACCTCGCGACCATCGCGCCAGCGCAGGATGGCATCGGCGGTGCGGTCTTCGAGCACCCGCGCATGACGCACGCGAGCCGGCTCATCGTGCAGCGCGACGGCGACAAGCTGCTTCCGCTCTGCACGAACGTCGACACGAGCATGGATGTCGTGGAGGTCGTCGAGACGCTCCGCGCGCTGCGCGGCATGCAGGAGAACTCCTTCAAGTCGGGACGGCAGCGTGCCGGCATCGACCAACTCTCCGACCGTGGCAAAGCAACGCGTGCCCCCGACGACCGCATCATCGACAACCCGGAGTACGTGCGCTTGAAGGAAGAGCTCGAGCAGCTCAACGAGACGGTCTCGGAGATCGAGTCATGCCCAGAGCGCTGCACCCAACGCGGCAAGTGGACGAGCGAGTACGTCGTCGCGCACCTTCGACAACAGACCACACAGAAGCAGATCCGTGACGTCCCCGCTCGCGTCGAGCGATGCGCCGTCGAGCCCGACGCCCAGCGTGCTTGGCTCTGCACCACCAAGCGCGACCTCGTGGTGCCCATGCGCTACCTCGTCGACAACGCCGTGCGCGACCTCGTCGACCGCCTCGGGGACGCGCTCTCCTCGACCGACCGTGAGCACGATGCCTCGACGCGCGCGCGAACCCTGATGGCCCTCCTGCAGGCCCCCGGGACGCTCCGCTTCGAGAAGCGCCACGTCGTCGTCACCATCGAGCTGCCGCTCCCGCCCGCGCCGCACGCGCGGATCGCACAGGCCCTCGAGGCCATGGATGAACTGCAACCGCGCTTCACGGATGGCGTGCGCACCGTCCGCTTCCGCCTCGCGCCCAGGGTCACGTGTGGCTCGATCCCCCTCGCCCCGAGCCCGTCGTGAAAATGCCATTCGGGCGGTCGACGAAGCCGGGGGGTGTCAAGACCTCAGAGAATCAGGCGGTCTCTGCGTTCCGGACGCTTGACTCGCACCTCCGAGAGTCCGAGTCCGTAGCGAGGGTTCTTCGCGTCGCGAAACGTCTCCTCAATTGTGAATCGCCGGCCGTACATCGCTACGATCTGGCTGGCGGTCAGGTCAGTGCGGTTTGTGGCCAGGCACCAGGGGTCCTTCATGTCCTTGGCCTTCACCGTGACGATGCCCGCGACGGGGTGCTCCTGAGTGGTCAGCGTCACGTTCTTCCACAGCCGCGCACGCCCCTCGGTCGAGACGAGCTTGGAGGCGGCCTGGAGCGGCTTGTTGGACACTCGGACCTTGATGTCCTTGCGAAAGCGGATGACGAAGTGCCAGCGCTGCTCGCTCAGGAAGTCGTAGAGAGCGGTGCCACCGAAGCCACGGTCGGCCACGATGGTGACGCGAACATCGTCTGGGATCGCGGAGCGTAGGCGAAGCAGCAACGTGTCCTCGGCGTCGATGCGGCCTCCGTCGCTCAGCTCTGCGCTCGAAACGGTCTTCCAGCAGAGCGGCGTGGCGCGGCCGTGCGACGTGATGACGTTGGCGGCGATGACGCTGTGACCGTCGTGTGCGTACTCGGTCCAGTCGAGCGCAACGATGACGTCCTTTCGCTCGCCGAGCACGAAGCGCGTCCAAGGTACGTCGAGCTGCTCAAGCTGCAGCTTGGGGTTCGACAGCAGGCGGTCCACCTGTTTGGTCGCGTGCTTCGGGTCGAGCCCCTGCGAAGTCGCGAGCGCTGCGCCGATGACCGCCACGCCCAGCGAACCCGCCTGCATGACCCCCAGCACCCCGTCCGCGAGCGAGCCCTCGAGCTTGGCGTGGAGCTCATTGTCTGTCGCCTGGCCGACCATCGAGCGCACTCTAGCCAAAGACACTCCCCCTGTGGTCTCGGATCGACCTGCCTTCCGCTGCCCGGCAGTCGCCGAACAGTCACGCGTCTCAGGCTCTTGAGGGTAGGCCAGTTTCGTCGGGGAGGCAGGCTTCGAGGTCTTCATAGCCCTTGAAACAAGCCTCGTGGCGCAAAATTCCCGACCCGCGGCGATATGTGCTCATGTGCGTGCGATGCGGGGATCCCTCAGGTTTAACACCACACTTCATTCTCCCACAAACGAGTACGATATCTCGGCTCGAAGCCCGTACGGAGATCTACAGATTGTTCGCAAGAATCCGCGACTAGTTGTCGCAAACTTGCATACCACGGATGCGGCATTCGACTGCGCGCTACAAGGCTTGCCGCCGCATGGAATTCGAAGTCGGGTTGATGCTCTAACACACGTGCTCGATACCATCGTTTCAGATGCCGGGGATGACCCGGAGAGGCCGACGCTCGCAGTCCTTCCAGAACTGTCGATTCCGCGAGATTGGCGATTCACGATAGTGAACTATCTTGCGAAAAACAACGTTGGTGTCGTTGCGGGCATCGAGTACGCACATCTGGGTGGCAAGCGAGTTGTCAACGAAGCAATTGCGGTCATACCGACGGGATACAGTACCGTTGCAGCGTGCGCCTGGAGCAAGCGATTCGCGGCGTCACATGAAGAGACACTCATTCGCTCGAAAGGCTTGCGCCTGGTCCCGCGCTCGGCGCCCTATGACGGCGGGGCGTCCTTGAAGTGTCAGTTCGGTCGGCTTGGATGTCTCATATGTAGCGAAATACTTGAAGTGAACAGAGTTTCGAATCTATTCGGAAGGGTCGACGTTGTGTGCGTACCAGCGTGGAACCAGGACACGATGTCATTCGATCACCTTGTTCAATCCACTGCAATGATGCTCCATGCCTATGTCGCTGTTGCGAACAACAGTGAACACTCTGACTGCCGAGTGCGCTCGCCACGAAAGGACTCTTGGGCACGTGACGATGCTCGACTGATACTGCGTCAGCGAAATGGGATGGTTTCGGCGATCCTCGAGCTGCAGTCTCTCACGCAATTTCATGGCGCGGGGCCGCTTGGGACCATGGTTGAGCCGGAATGGAAACCTCTTCCGCCAGGGTATCCAGTCGGGCGATAGGGTCCCAGTAGTGTTGACGCGGTCCTCCTGACCGTCCGGAGTCACCCCAGAACGATGTGCCCCAGCGCGCCCGGGTTCTGCCGGGAATGCCGCGCATGCTAGTCCATGCATATCCACGAGCTCTCCGGTGGATAGTCCTCCAGCTGCGAACCTACACTCCCTGTTCTGCCATGCCCGCAACCCCGACTTCCCGGGCTGCCCTCGCCCGGTTGCTCCAGTCCCCGGACTTTCAACGCTTCGAAGCCGAGCTCGCGCGCGTATCCGCGTTCCACGTGTTGGGCATCGAGCGGCGGGAGCTGAGTCATGCGGCGCTGTTGGGGTGGTTGCTGAACCCGCGGGGTCATCACGGGCTGGGGACGGTGCCGTTGCGCAGCTTCCTGATGCTGGCGTGTGGGCTGGGGGACGGGACGGCGTCGGGGCCCGACGCGGTGGAGATCGACGGGCTGGACCTGCACAGCGCGCAGGTGGAGCTGGAGGTCGCGGTGCGCGTGCCCGGGAGCGAGCGGGCGCGGCGGGTGGACGTGCTGGTGACGCTGCCGCTCGGGGACGGGTCGCGGGCGGTGCTGGTGGTGGAGTACAAGGTCGACGCGGCGGAGACCGACGACCAGACGGTGGACTACGCGGCGTGGGCCAGCGCGGAGACGGTCGCGCACGGGTGGCCCAGCGAGCCGCTCTTGGTGTACCTCTGCCCCGGTCAGGGTCAGCCCGCGAGCGACCGCTTCGTGGTGGTGGACTACGACGCCTACCTGCCCTGGCTGGACGAGCTGCGCGAGCGGCGCCCATCGCCCACCGCCGCGTTCTTGCTGGCCGAGTTTCGCGCGTGCCTGGGGCTGCGCGCGGACGTGCAGGACGAGCGTCAGGCCGCGCTGCTCACGCGTGTGGTCGAGTCCGAGGGCGAGGCCATCGAGGCGCTGCGTCGGTGTTCGGCGGCGCTCCCCGAGCTGCACGCCGCGGTGGCGCGGCACCGGGACGCGCTCAACGCGCTGGGCCTGTTCCAGTCGCGGCAGTCCAAGGGCTACTCCGCGTACGTGTCCGCGTTCCGTGAGGCCCTCCGGCAGCGGCTGGACCCCGCCACCTGGCACGTGGGGGGTGGCGAGGGGAGCTTGGTCGCCATCTACCGGCCCACCAGCGCTGCGCTGCACGAGGCCACCGGCCTCACGCTCGGGCTGACGTCGGCCATCCGCGTGCACGTCGCCATGGAGCGCCCGCGGCGCGAACGGACCCGCGCTGTGCTGGAGGTCATCGGCAACCACCCGCAGCTGGACGCGGTAGACAGCCGCAAGCTGCGCGAGCACCTGGCCCGCGACCTGCGCACCCGCTTCCGCGACCGCTTCGACCAAGACGCGCGCGGGATGATCGTCGGGGCCTTCGTGCTGCCCGCCCCCGGCATCGCCAGCCCGGCCGACGACACGGAGGCGCGCGTGGCCGGGCTCGCGGGAGAGCTGGCGGCGACGGCCGAGCGCGTGCGCGACCTGGGGGATGCGCTCAGCGCGTGGACGGAGGTGTTCCGGGCGGCGGTGGGGGACCCGCACGCGGTGGTCCGCGACGCGCAGTGACAGCTCCGCAGAGAAGCTGCAGACTCTGACATCACCCCGATGAAGGAGACCCTGACTGGCAAGGTTGAAGTCGAAGTGCGGGAGCCGTACGTCCAGAGGTTCGAGGAGCCTCGGCAAGCCCTGACGACGGTAGCCGCTTGGTCCTGGGTGCGGGCATCGGTGGCGTTTCGAGTCGGCGACGTGGACGTGGTTCGACTGATCCAGGGGACCTCTGACGACGTGAACCTCCGTGCTTGGGTCCAGCGCACTTGGCAGCTCCTCTGGGACTTGAGAGGGCCCGGTCGCCGGCACGTGTTCTTCGAAGGCGAGGCCGACCGGTGGGTCGAGTTCCACCACCACGACGCTGGCGTCAGCATCCAAACCGAGAGAGGCGTGGTGGCAGTCTGTGATCACGGCGACTTGGTCTCCGCGATCGAGGCCATGCATGCGTCGGTTCGGACCGAGCTCGAGGCCTGTGGAGAGGGCGGTCAGTGCTGGTGGCAGGACGCCTACGACGTGCTCGACCCGGGCTGGATCGACCTCGACGACGACGCCTTCTTCGCTTCGAGGCAAAGTTGGCGTGTTGGAGGCCCCTTCTTCTACGCGAAGCTTGCGTCGCCCGACCTCGGCGCGGTCGAGCAGGCCCTCGCGTCGCTCCGTACTTGCGAGCGATGGCCCCCGGTGAAGACCGGTGAACCGTCTTCGTCCCGCTGGGTCTGGGAGGTGGCTGGCCTGGAGCGCCGGGCTGGCTTCTACTTCCTCTCCGCGGACGGGTCCATCGCGTTCCCAGGACGGCAGGTCGCACGCGCGTGCCAACTGCCCAACGAGGAGGCAGACGCGCTGTGGCCGACTGGCCCGTGCCCAACCCCGCAAGCGCGCTCGTTTCTCAGGGGCTTGGTCGCGCTCGTCCAGCAGCTGGCTGGTGCGACCACCATCACGTCTGCGGCCCTCTACGAAGAAGGCACGGCGGGCCCTCGATGTGTCGTCGAACCCGGTTGGGTCTACGTCTACGCGTGGGCCGAAGTGGGTGAGCCAACGACCGACCGTCACTTCCATCGCGTCTCACTCTGAACGATGGGAACCTGCGTGTGTATCCTCCGCACATGAGCGAGCCCGACCTCGGTCCGCAGTACAAAGGGGACAACGCGTTCAAGCGCCGGGCGCGGCTGCACCAGTCGCGGTTCCGCGTGGAGCAGCTGGGCCTCCTCGCGTATCGCGACTTCGGGAACCGGCTGGTCACCGCCGACGCGCTCGCGGGTCGGAACTTCTACACCGCCTGGCCCGGGCTCTTCGACGCCGTGACCGCACGCTACGAGGCGGGCGACACACGCTTGTACTGGGACATGCTGCGCAGCGAGCACATGCCGTTCAACCTGTTCGTGCCGCTTCGTGACGAGCGCGCGCTGCTCGAAGCGTGGGTGCACCGCGTGACGGACGAGCGGCCGCGCCATGTCCGACGCGTAGAGGTCGAGTTCGCGCCCGCGCCCAAGTCGGCGTACCTCGACGACAGCACGTCGTTCGACGCGTTCGTCGAGTACGAGCGTGAGGACGGCGGCAGCGGCGGTGTGGGCGTCGAGGTGAAGTACACGGAAGGCGAGTACCCCTACGGCAAGCAAGAGCAGCGCCGGATGTTCTCGGACGCGTCACCGTACCACCACGTGCACGCACGCTCGGGCATGTACGTGGTGGGGTCCATCCCCACATTGCGCACCGAGCGCTTCAAGCAGGTCTGGCGCAATCACTTGCTGGGAGAAGCGATGGTGCAGCGCGGCGAGCTGGCACGCTTCACCTCGGTCACGATCTTTCCGGCAGGGAACGAGCACTTCGTTCGAGTGATGAAGGAGTATCCGCTGTTGCTGCGCCCGGAGATGCGTGCGCGCGTGGTGGCGCAGACGTTCGACGAGTTCCTGGAGGTGCTGGGCAGCGCCGGCGGGAGCGATCGCGTGGCACCATGGCTCGCCTATCTGCGCCGCCGCTACGCGCACCCGTAGCTCACGGCTCCGGCCGGAACGCGGCTTGCTGCCGAGGGAGCCCCCACGGCGCGTTCGACGCTGCCACGGCGCCGCTCGTGTGGCACTCCTCGCGCCAACGGCAACGCAGCGGGGAGTGGCGGAACGTGAGCACGAAGGCAGCGGCTGAGCGATTCGAGGTGGTCAGGCGTGGTCGTACGGCCAGTCGAGGACAGTCGGCTCTCGACAGCCATGAGTCCACGCGGCTCGCTCAGCCGCCTGGAGCTCCGCGACCTCCTGTTGCCCGCCGGCGACTTCGCGCCATCGATCGTGGCGCCTCAGCCACTTGAGGCGCCGGCGCCTCGCGGCACACGGAGGGCATCGCACGGCACCCCGACGCAGCATCTTGAACGGTATGCGCGCGACCTCGAGTAGGTGCTGCTGCATCTCGGGCGTCACGGTGACCAAAGTAGGGCAGGCGCCGCAGGAAACTCGAAAGGCCAGATAGTGCGTAAAGCCGTCGAGTTCGCGGAAGCCGTCGATGATCACCGCGTGATCGATCGGAACGCGGCCCCCGCTCGCGCCGTCCTCCGCTGCTCCAGCTCGTGCCATCGTCGAGTTGGTCTGGGTCGCTCGGGCCACGGCGTCAAGTGTCACAGCGCGTGGGGTGAGCCCGATCGTGCACGGGCTTGTGCGCACGCCGTCCTGGCAGGAGACGAGCTCGCGAGCCGCGGAGTTGGAACGCTGTAGGCCCACCGGAGCCAACCGACCCTGCTAGATTCCGCCCATGCATGGCGCGTACTGTCGAGGGCTGGAGAGGGTGGTCTGGGCATGGATTCTCGTCATGGTGGCGGGGTGCGCCACGGCGCCTCCAGCCGTGACCACAGGTCCGCACTATCCTTCGCAAGACCCAGACGCGGACAGTGCGGCATCTCCCGCGCCGGAGAGTCTCGACGGGCAGTTCTTCGTGACGTGCGGGAGTGAGCCTGTTGCGTTGGTCGCCAGCGGGGGAGACCACGCGCTACCGATAGGGTTCGTGGAGCGCCCCGCCCAGGTTCGCGCGGGTGCGCGACGTGGGGGGCAGGTCGTAGGCGCCATCAGCTCGTCGCTGGGCGTGGTGAACGCATGGCTGCCCGTCGACCGCCTGGGCTGGTACACGACCGAGGCCGTCGAGCTGACGGGTGCGCCGGTGTACGTGTCCGCGGGCCAGCGAGTCTGCCGACGAGACGGCGGGTCCGCTGATGCACCTCGGGTGTACGTCGAGCTCCGGGTCGGGGACGCCTGGACGGCGCACGACCACCCGGCTCGCGTGGACACCACGACCCGAGGCGCGTTGGGGTGGGAAGGAACCCTCGCGCGGAGTCTGGTCGGGCACTTGCCGGCGCCGAGGCGCCCAGGCAGCGCAACGCTGGGGACGTTCCGCGAGTTCGTCGAGGGGGCGCAGCCGGTAGTCCTGACCGAGCCCGGCGGCGCTCCGTTGCTGACCATGCAGGGTACACACGGCAGCGTGTACGTCTCGAGCGAACGCGATGGTGGGGCATGGGTGCGCGTGGGTTCTGGGCCCTACGTGGTCGGCTTCACGACTACGCCGCTCGTTCCGCAACAGGAAGCCGTGGGCAGCAACTTTGGCATGGGCGGTCTCGGGTTGTCGGGCACGGGTCGGGCCGCCCGAAGCCGCCTGGCGCGCGAGAACACCGATTGGCCCCTGCGCCGCGTCGCGCCAGGCGCCAGCTTGGTCGTCATGGGAGGCCAGACGCTCGTCACGCCCGAGGTGTCGTACGCACGCGTCGGGCCACTCCACTCGATGGGTCGCCACACCGTGCTGCTCGGGACCGACGACGGCTTCCTGCTCGTTGGCTGGCTGCTGCCGGAGAGCTTGGTGGACGAGTCGGAGGCGCCAAGAACTCCGTGAACCGTGCGCTTGGCAGCACCGATCCCGATCCCCATGTGGAGCGTTGGCGATGATGTCGAATGAAAGCAGCGTGATCGACGCGCAGAGTCCACTCGACCGAGTCGAGGCGAAGCTGGTGCGTATGGGCGCCGCGTTCGATCGCACCGCCGCGTCGATCACCATCCATCCTGCCGACGAGCACGGCTTCGAAGTGGGCTTGGCCGTCGCGGACGGACGCTTCCACGTGTGGTTCGAAGGCTGGCACGAACCCTTCACCGACCCGGACGAGGCGCTTCGGGCGCTGGCATGGGGGCTCAGCCCCGAGTGTCGGCTGAAGGTCACGTATCGGGGCAACGTCGCCGTGGCATGGACCACGCAGCACTGCGTCGAGGGCGTGTGGCACGACGATGCCACCACGGGGTGGCTGTTGACGCCGTTCTGGCGCCCCAAGCGCCACGTGTTCAAGCAGAACCGCCTGGCCACCGGGCCACGGCGCGAGACGTAGCGGATGGTCCGTGGGATCAGAACGTGGTCCGCTCCGGATGTTCCTCACGTCGCTCCCGCTGGGCACGCATCTGCGCCCAGATGAGCACGGGGACTGAGAGCGCGAAGACGCAACACGCGACCAAGAACCCTGGCCGGCGGTTCCACCCAACCTCATCACACAGGTCGCGCGCGTGCTGCTCAGCCAGTGGACCCGACACGGTCCGCACTCGCCCCGTCGCAGCGTCCGGGTCGAAGAAGCTGTCGATGGCCCCGTCGCGGCACACGACCAGCTCGAGGTCCGGGTCCGTGTCCACGTCGAGGCCCGCGACGAAGCCGCGCGTCGGCGCGAGAAAGTATTCACCCCCAACCCACACGTCGCGCTCGAAGACCCGCGATTCACCGTGCGACACGCGAATCCGCTGGCCGACTTGGAACTCGCGCGTTCCCGGAGGGAGCGACTCGTGCTCGATGACGTAGCCTTCCCAGCGCACGTCGCTGAGGGGCGTCAGCTGCGCCATCGCTCGGTCGCTCCGCCAGCGTAGCAGCCCGAGGCAGCCCGCGATCAGCGCGTCCATGGTGACCAAGCCCAGCAGCAGGGTGCGACTCCTCACCGCCGGACTCTAGCCCAACCTGCTCGTGTCGGGCGAGCGGCGGAACAATCCATCCCCGCGCAGGTTCGGGGCTGCCGCCGACAAGGGCGACCTTTGGGAGCAGCTCCCCCAAACGCTCGGCAACGCCAATCAGGCGCGCTCGATTGGGGTCGTGCATCACCCAAAGGCTCCGATGGCGTTGAGCTGGCTCGCAAGGAAGTCGGTCGCCACCCGGCGCTCGCGCGCGGGCTCCATGCGCAGCGCGTCCACGGCCGCGAGGACGCGGCGGAGCGCCGGCCGTTGCTTCGCCAAACGAGGGGCCTCGCTGACCACGGGAGGCACGGGGTAGCCCTCATCGGGACCGTCCTCGAGCTCCCACACCACGGGGGTGCGATCCGGTGAGAACTCGTCGACGAGGGGCGCGACATAGGACCCCGTGCGGAGCCCGCGCACCACGCGCGCACGGTCTGGTCTCGCGGGCATCAGGAACTTGGGCACGTGCTGGAAGAACTCGAGCGCGAGCGCCCCGTCCACTCCGTCTCCGTCGATGAGACCCGCCTCTCGCAACCGCCCCAAGCTGCGCTGCACGGTGCTGGGCGGAACGTCGAGCTGCTCGCCGAGCGCGCGCGCGGAGGGCTTGGTGCCGTCTGCGGCCAGCTGCGCGAGCACGAGGATGTCGAGGGGCTGCATGGTCCGATCAGGCTGTGCCATATTTTGGCACACATCAATCGGGGTCGCGGTGATTGCACACGGACTCGCGTGGGGGCCTTGCGTCTTGTGCTCCGCTGGTATAGTTTTTACCTATACCAGTGACCGCCATCAACCCCACCGCCACACTGCTTGCGTTCGACCGGTTCCTCCACGCCGAGCACCTGTCGTTCGAAGCGGTGGTCATTGGGGGAGCTGCACTGCATGCGCTGGGCGTGGTCACGCGGGTCACCGAAGACGTCGATGTGCTGGTTCCTGAGGTGCCCCCAGCCATCGCGAGTGCGGCGGCGCGCTTCGCGGCGCTTCCGGACACCGAACCGCAGGACGGAACGTGGTTCAACTCGAAGTCGTACGACTTCGTTCAGGTTCCAGGATGCTTACCAGAAGGTTGGCGAGAGAGGCTGCGTCCGCTCTTCCGCGGGGACGCGCTCGGTCGCCTGGATCTCCTCTGTACGAAGCTGGTGGCACTGGTAGACCGAGGCACCGACTTCGACGACTGCGTCGCGCTTGCACCGAGCCCGGAGGAGCTGGCTGCGGCGTGGCCGTTCGTCGCGGCGTACGAGGGCAACGAGGAGTCCCGAGAGACGTTCTGGATCCCGCGTGCGCAGGCGTTCTACGCCAAGCTGTCGGTGGAGCTTCGTCATGGCGTTCCATAGAAGCCCTCCCACGTTGCTTCGCGGTCAGGAACTCGAGCAATCGCTCCGGGCCATTGGGCTGCGCTTGGGCGCGTCACACCCTGCACCTGCGTGCCCGGCACCCGAGCAGGTCCTGGTCTCCGCGGTGACGGCCGCCATCCCCAACGACCTGCGGACCCTGTCGGTGGTCACGACCTGGCTGGAGGTCCACGGCGCCCGCGTGCATGTGGCCGAGCTCGCGCGCTATCTGGACGCGGGCAAGGCGGCGTGTCGTGACCCTGAGCGCTTCGCGGCCTACTGGTCTGGCGTCGCGCAGTGGCAGCGGGCGGATGTGCGCTGGGCCAAAGTGGCGGCGCGGTTCCCGGGTCCCACGGTATATCTCTCTGGCCTGCCTGCCGACCTCGAAGAGGCTCAGATTCTGCGCAAGGGCGAAGACCTTCGCTTTCTCGGCAGCCGGCTGCGTGTCCCACAGGGGATGCTCCGCGACAGGAAGGCCGACGTGGACGACCCGGCCACGCTCTCTGCTCGGCATGCTTGGTATCGCGAGCGTGTCCGGCAGGGACCGAGCTACCGCGCCGACTGCTGGGCCGAGCTAGAACGCAACCCTGAACTCTGCGCTGCCGACCTGGCTCGCGCGGTGGGCTGCACCTATCCCGTCGCTCACGCCGCTGTGGTGGACCAACACGTATGGCGGTCCATCCCACCGCTCGCGTTGCCCGCGCCCAGCCGCTCGTGAGGGCCGGGCTGTCCCTGAGCGGGAGTCGGCACGAATCGGCTCGTCTCACTCGCTCAGTTCGTAGGCCCCGACGTCGTAGGCGCCCACGGGTCGCACCACGCCGTTGAGGGCCTCGAATGTGTCCAGCCAGCCTGCATCCAGGCTGGTTGGCGCAACGCCTCCTCCGATGAGGGGAGACCCCGCCGCGGGGGTGAAGTCACCGTTCGGAGCGTTGGTGAACATGGGGTCGGCGTCGACGTTCAGCGTGGCGGTCCCGCACGACGAGCAGGCGTTGAGGTTGGCTGCCGTCGCCGTAGTCGTGGTCGACGAGGCGCCCTCGCGCAGGAGCCACGCGGGGGCGACGGCAGCTGCGCCCACGACGTTGTGCGACGTCCGCACGCTACGGAAGGTGTCGTCCTCGGATGTGAGTCGCACGAACACGGCGTCGCCCACACCCACGTAGTACGCGTTGTTGGCCACGACCGCGGGCGGCCCCTGTGAACTGTCGAGGTCGAGTGCCGTCACCTCGCCGTCCGACACGGCCTCTCCGTAGAACGAGTTGTTGAGGACAGAGACCTCGTCGTAGTGAATCGAGAGGATCGTGCTGCGAACGCCTGACACGGTCGCGCTGAACGTGTTGTTCACGACGCGCGCGCGACCTCCCACGGCTCCGGTGGCGACGAAGGTGCTCCAATCGACCGGTTGCGTCGACGCGAACACCGAGCGCTCCACGACGAGGTCGCGCGCGGCCTGGATCGAAGCGCTCCCTCCCGTGAACGCGTAGGCACCCGGGAGCACGTCGACGTCCATGGTGACGCCACGGAACAGGGAAAGCTCCGCGCCGGACCCGATAAAGACCGGCCCGCGTGTCTCGCCGCCGAAGTGCACGTCGGCGAGCAACAGGCGCTGTGTCCCATAGACCACGAGCGTGGCATCGAAGTTCAGCGGTGCCGCGATGCTGAACCGGACGCCTTCGATCGTGACGTTCTGGGCATAGACGTAGAGCCCGGTCCCGCCCATGGGCTCGACGGCGTTTCCGCGCAGCTCGATGGTGCTCACGAAGGTGTCGGGGTCGCGCGTCCAGTCCGTTTCGCGATAGCCGCCGTGGACCTCCACGCGCGTCGAGGCTTCGAACTCGAGGTTGCTCGCGACGTACGTCCCCCGCGCGAGAAACAGCACGACGTCGGAGGAGATGTCGGCAGCCGGCGCCAACGTGCAGAAAGGCACCTGACGGGTACCGGGTCCGCTGTCGTCGCACGCACCGCTCCCCGCAGCGACGTAGACCCCCACGGAGCCGAGCGCGCTCCGGTCGGCGCCCAAGCACGAATCGTCGATGCCGTTGTCGGCGATCTCGGGCTCGCGGGGGCTGAGCGACGGGTCGGTGTCGTCGCAGTCGGGCCCAGAGCGCGTGAGGTAGCGGTCGCACCCCGTGAACGCTTCGTCCCCGTCTTGGTCGACACACTGCGCGCATGCGGTCTGGTTGTCTCTGTCGGTGTCGTCGCAGTCCTCGACGCCGCCGTCGGCGTAGCGATCGCACCCCGCGAACGCGCCGTCCCGGTCGGCGTCCATGCACGTCGCGCAGGTGGTGTTCGCCTCGAACAGGTCGTCGTCACAGTCGGTGCCAGCGACACCGCCCGGTGGGGCCACGCGATCGCCGAAGCCATCCCGGTCTGCGTCGCGCATGCAGGTGGACGGGTTCTCGCGGAACCTAACGCTCCAGAGCACGTCACGGTCCCTGTCGTTGCAGTCTGGACCTGGGGTTTGTGTGTACGTATCGCAGCCTGCGTAGCTGCCGTCGTTGTCGGCGTCGCCGCACGTGTCGCACGTTCTGATCGTGTCGGGGTTGGCGTCGTTGCAGTCGTCCCCGGGGTCCTCGACAAAGCCGACCGGAAGCGCATCGCCTGCGCAAACCGACACTGGCAGCACATCACGCGCCGTGCCGTCGTGGTCCGCGTCCACGTAGGCGGTGCGCTGCGTGTGTCGCGCCGCATCGCCGTCGTCGCAGTCGGGCCCGCGCGTGCAGAGCTCGCCGTATCCGTCGCGATCGGCATCCACACAGTCGTCACCCGAGTCATCCCCGCACCCCAAGAACGCGACCGAAACGAGCGCGACCCCAACCATCCCCTGCAGCCTCGTGGTCATGACATCTCCGTACCGCTTCGTATCACTGACGCTCGAGCGCGGGAAGGGAGCGATTAGATGGTAGGAGTACGCCCCTGCACATGACTCCCCGGGACACGTTCATGGCGATGGTTGCCAGATTCTTCGGACGCCGCGTGCGCCTGGGATTCAGCGCAATCTTGCTCGTAGGCTGCGCGGCGCCCATCGCTGCGGGCCCGAGCATCGGCAGCGCTCCGGACGATGTCGAAGGCGCATCGCTCCCGGACCGGGACCGCGGCGCGCCCTCTGGGTGCACCGAGGGCCTCGACGAGTACGACCGCGACCGGGGCGTGGAAGGCTGCTACCTGAACCTGCCCGCGTGCATCGAGTGGTGCGAAGCGGGTGACGCACCGAGCTGCCTGAGGTTGGCAGCGGACGGCTATGGCGCGCGCCACCCCGAGCTCGTGGAGCGGCTCTGCGCCGAGGGGTACCTACACGCGTGCGTCGTCGTCGACAGGCGGCGCTGGACCGAACGTGACGCGGTCGACGTAGCCTGCGCGGGAGAGCGCCTCGACTACGCGTGCCAGCTCGGAAATAGCCTCGCGTGCTTCACGCGGGCGTTCTACCTCCGGACCGACGATGGCCTCGAAGCCGGCCTGGACGAGTCGTTTCTGGAGGTCGCATGTGAGACGCACAACGACCCCATCGCCTGCGGCGCGTGGGCTGCCTTCTACGACATCGGGGAGTTCGGTCTCACTCCATCACCGGATCGCGCGCGCGAGATTCGCGCGGGGTACTGTCGCCGGAGACCAGAGGACTGCCAGCGTGATCCCGGCGCTCCCCATGGACTGACCGCCGAGATGATCCGACATGTGGTGCGCTTCCACCTACCCGAGGTGGTCGCCTGCTACGAGCCTCACGTCGCGATGCACCATGGCACGCTGAGTGTTCGCTGGGTCATCGGCCCGGACGGCCAGGTGACCGACGCCGTGGCGTTGAACGCGCTGCACCCGCCGCTAGACGACTGCGTGCTCGAGCGGGTTCGGGCGTGGCGCTTCCCACCCCCGAGCGGAGGCGTCGTCAGCGTGACGTATCCGTTCACCCTGGTGCGGTCGCCGTGACGCGACGCTGAGCACATCCACTTCGCCGGGCACCGCGCGTCGGTCCCGCTCACTTCCGTGAACCAGGGCGCGCAAGTTTCGCGGACTCGCGCCGAAGACGCCCGGGCATGGCGAACCCCGCAGTCGCACTCTCGGCTTCACACGAAACGTAACCAGAAGTTATGTTCTGTGCGATCACTCACGCATCCGTTGCATATACCGTAACCTCTAGTTACGTTTTGTGTGTGACTGAACCCGCGAGCAAGCCCAACTGGGACGCCCTGTACGAGACGGCAGCGGCCCAGGAGGGCTACTTCACCACGCGGCAAGCAGCGGATGCGGGCTACTCCACGCACCTCCTCTACAAGCACATCCAGGCATGCCGCGTGCTTCGTGTGCGCCGAGGCGTCTACAGGCTGGTTCATTTTCCCGCAGGGGATCACGAAGAGCTCGTCGTCATCTGGCTGTGGTCGGACCAAGCGGGGGTCATCTCGCACTCGTCCGCACTGTCGCTGCATGGACTCTCGGACGTGCTCCCCGCCGTTGTGGACCTGACCCTGCCGAGCGAGTGGCGCACTCGACGATTCAGGGTCCCGCCTGGCGTCGTCCTACACCACGCAGACGTACCCGCCGAGGATCGCGTCTGGTTCGGCGGCGTGCCCACCACCAACGCTCGGCGGTCGCTGAACGACTGCGCGCGCGCGGGGCTGTCGCCCGATCTGCTCCGCCAAGGCGCCCGGCAAGCCCTCCGCCGTGGGCTCGTCACCATGACCGAGCTGCCTGACGTTCAGAAGGCGCTGGAGTCGTTTGGAGGACTCGAGGCGTGACCGTCCGCACCTACCCATCGCCGACCGCTTTCAAACAAGCGTTGGAGCAGCGGCTACGGACACACGCGGGGTCTGGTGGACAGCCGGCCGTGGCGTAGTGAGCGTGACGTATCCTTCACCATGACGTTGTCTCCCTGATCTCCCGCGCGACGGCTTGGGATTCCTCGAAGAGGCTCTCGAGCTCTCGCTGGGTGCTCTGGACCCGCTCCTCGGCCGCTTGGTAGGCGCCGTTCTCTGTCTCCGGGGCCAATCCGAGCTGGAACCACACGCGGTGCACGGCTTCGCCGCGCTGGGTAGGGCTCTCGGGGTCACCTCCGAACGCGCGCACGGCGTGCACCAAGACCTCTCTGTCCAGCCTGTGCACCAGCATCGCCGCTCCCCCCAGCTCGGCGTTCATGGTGGAGAGCTCATCCATGGCGCGAGGCACGCTGTCGTGGGTCGACGCGTTGGGCCATTGCGCGCGTTCTGCCAAGTCGTGCAGCAACTCCACGACGAACTCACGCAGCCGCGTCTCGGTCCACAGCGCGGGCGCGAGGAACTCGGGCCCCTCGCGTCGCAAGGCCTGCGCACAGGTGTCGCGTGGCTTCTCCGCAGCAAGGTCGGCCCGCATGGACTGTAGAGCCGGGTTGTCAGCGGCGAGCGGCCCGGTGGCCTCCAACAGAAATGCCGACAGCACGTCGCTATGGCGTGTGTCCCTGAGCAAGATCTTCGTCGCTCCGCGTGAGAGCAGCGCGCGCGTCCGCTGCTCGAGGCTACGGCGGTCTTCCATGTGTCCTCCGTGGACTGGTCGAAGGACCACTCCCGTCACGTCATCATGGCACGCCGACGAAACCGTCGGCCAGCGGTTGCGCTACCGCGGCCGGATGTCGATCACGAGCGCACTGAAGCCCTCCTTCAGGACATAGCTTCCGCCGTGCGCGACGACGGTCTGGTCCCCGTCCACGCTCGCGGCGTTGACGAACACCATCTGCAGCTCCTCGTCGACGAACACCCCGCGCGAGTCGTGCTCGTGGCCGAACACATGGAGCCGCGGTCGCTCGGCAGGGGACATGCCTCGCAGGTGATCGCGCAGCGCCACGCTGCCGATGGCGATCGGCGTGGGTCGCACGACGCCGCCGTACTGCACGCTCGCGTCGAGAATGCCGAGCGGCGGGCTGTGCGTGATCAAGACGTCCAGTCCCGCGGGGATGTCGCGAAAGAGCTCGTCGAGGCGCGCGTCGTCGCGCATGAAGCCCTCGTTTCGCTGCGGGTTGTCTGGCGTCATGGCCCGCCGTCGCGGCGTGAGGTTCACGTAGGGCGTGCCGAAGAGCGCAAGCCCCGCCACCTCCGCGCCCGCGTGCTGGAGCAGACGCAGCGGCCCTTGATCCGAGCCGTCGTCGAAGAGGCGTCGGGCGTCGTCCATCGACGCACGCGTCCACGCCTCGCCGGGCTGCGAGTGGGGCGCTGCCCCGAGCCACGTGTCCGCATCCAGCGGCCTGTCGTGATTGCCCGCGACGGTCACTACACCGTGCGTGTACCGCGGCGCCAGCGAGCGCAGCCACGCCGCCGCGCTCTCGAGCTCCGAGCGCAGACCGTTGGTCGTGTGGTCCCCCGCGTGGATCAAGAGGTCGCCCGGCGGGAAGAGCGCCGGCGGAATGTCGACGTTGTGCGTGTCGGACACGATCACGAGCCGGAGCCACCCCAGGGTGCGCGGCGCGTCGGCAGACACGATGGTCACGTCGTTCATGCGGTTCCTGTGGAGGATAGCCGCATGGCCGGCCGCCGGATGCAGTTCGAGGTTCGTTAAGCGTCCGGCGGCAATGCGTGACCCATGATCAACGCCTTCCAGCCGATCGCTGTTTAGACCTCAGGTGCGTCAGGAAAACAGCTGGGCGGGAAGCACTTCGTAGCTCACGCCGGCCGCCCCCAGGTTGCTGGCGGTGAGCCTTGCAATACCGCCAGGGGGCTGGCGATCAGATTTTGACGGCGAAGATCGTGGCGTGATTCGCGTCGGCGTCGGGCTGGACCCGAAGGAAGTGCGTCGTTGGTTCTTCCCTAGCAGTGGAATGGATGGCCTGCTGTTTCGTCGTCAGGCATCTCTCTCTCAGCGATGTTTGTTGCTCGGCGGAGCGCGATATCGGGTACTTGACCAATGAACTGCGCGCCATGTCCAATGCCGGGCAATATCGAACTGCGGGAAGATTGACCCTGAATGGCTGCGTCGTTAAAGGGGATTAAGGTTATCGCGCGCGCGGTTGAGCTGCCGTGCGAGCGATGCCACCGATGCACTTCGCCATGTTCGCGCGCGGTGCTCGGCACCGACCGGAGGTACATGGGCCGCGGCCAGCTGGCGAGCGTGGACTGGCCGGCGCTGCTCCGCCGCTGGGCGCAAGACGCCCCGCTCGAGTCTCGCGGCAATGTGTCGAGCTTCTTGGATCCGCGCGGGCTGCCCGCGCTCCTCGCGCGCTTGCCTCGGGCGAAAGAGCGCTATGCGGTCACGGGAGGACTCGCGGCCGCCGCCCTCGCCCCCATCGCACCCCCACGCCTCGCAGTCATCTGGGTGCGTGACGCCGCGGAGGCGGCTGCGCAGCTGGACCTGCGCCCCGCCTCGTCGGGCGCCAACGTCTTGCTCGTCGAGCCAACGGACGACGGCGTGTTCGAGGGGGCGACGCAGCGTGACGAGGTCTGGTACGCCGCACCCAGCCAAGTGGCTGCCGACTTGCTCACCAGCCCCGGCCGCGGGCCGGCCGAAGGCGACGAGCTGATTCAGTGGATGCAGGCAAACGAGGAGGCGTGGCGGCGATAAGGCCGCCATGGATGAGCTCTATGTGATGGCGCGCCGCGTGCTGCTCGACGCGCTTGATGCGCTCGGACCGCACCATGACGCGCTGGTGTTGGTGGGCGCTCAAGCGGTGTACCTCCGTGTCGGCGAAGCTGACCTGGCGGTCGCAGCGTTCACCACCGACGGCGACTTGGCGATCGACCCAGCGGCGCTCGCGAGCATTCCGCCCATCGAGAGGACCCTGCGCGATGCTGGCTTCCGGCCGGCGTCAGCAGACTCAGTCGGCATGTGGGTCACCACGCGGTACACCAGCCAGCGGGTCGAGGCGAACGTGGCCGTGGACCTCCTGGTACCGGCGGCGGTGAGCCCCGGTGGAGGTCGCCGCGCGGCACGCCTCCAGGGGCACGACAAGAGAGTCGCCCGCATCGTCCGCGGCCTCGAGGGCGCCACGGTGGACGCGGACGTCATGCGGCTCGCAGCCTTGGACGCGAGCGACCCGAGAGCGCTCGATATACGGGTCGCTGGTCCAGCAGCCTTGCTGGTGGCCAAGGTCCACAAGATCGAGGACCGCTCCAGCACGAACCGGCTGAGTGACAAGGACGCCTTGGACGTGCTCCGACTGATGCGCGGAACCCGCACGGAAGACCTTGCCGCGCGGTACGGACGCTTGCTCGCGGACAAGCGCTCTGGTGATGCCGCGCGTCGAGGACGGGAGCTGCTGAAGGGACAGTTCGGTGAACGGAAGGGCGTCGGCATCGAGATGGCCATCCGGTCCGCCGGGGTACTCGCTGAAGCGGACGAGATCGCTGCCTCGTGCGAGGCGCTTGCGTCGGATCTCCTGGTCGCGCTCGAGTAGCGGGCAACCATCCTGCGCGCCAGCATGCTCAGTCCCACGTCACCCGGATGAGGGGAACCGCAGACCGCGGAATGCGCCGAACCGAGACCATGTCCCGTCCCTCGCGCACCGCCCGGGCCAGCCGGTGCAGGCCGTCCATGACGCAGAGCCGCCCGCGGTGCTCCATGACGTCGATGGGGAAGCTCATGTCCGCCAGCGCGATGCGTCGCTCGTGCACGGCGTGGTACGTGGGATCGTCGATGACCCGCCTGGGCTGCAGGTCGAACAGGGGCTCTGGTGGGCGGCTGCTCCAGAAGGGCAGGTCCAGGTGCCATTCGAGCGCGCTGCGCGGGAGCGGCTCCGGCGTGATGGACAACGCCCAGACCTTGCGCCTGTCCCAGTCGAAGTCGAAGTACAGCTCGGCGATGTCGGGCGGCATGAGCAACTTGGAAGGCACGGATCAACGCTCCTCGGTCGGGCCGAGCCGAAGCACGGCCACCGCAGTGTAGGCGGGCGACTCTTCGCGGATGCCCGCGTCCGCCAGCCACTCGGCCACACGCTCGGGCGAGGCCTGGCGCGCCCCGCGTGCGGCGCTGTCCGCGACGTGTGCGCGGCCGCGATGCATGGAGCCGTTCAGGAACACCAGCGTGTCCCCCGGCTCGGTCTGGAAGCTGGCTGCGCTGGGCTCGCCGTACGGCGGGGTACGTCCGCCGAGGACGCGCGCGACCGTGTACGGCACGTTGGCGTGGTCGAACGGCTCGTCGGGGCGCTGGTCCATCAGGTGGTGCAGCAGCGTGTGGGGGCGCGTGCTGCCGACCAGCTCTCCGCGCCGGGCCTGAAGCATGACGTCCGTGCCCACCCACGCCGCGTGGACCGTGTGGGGCGTAACCCACGCGGCGAGCAGCTGACCGTATGGGAGCTCGTCATCGTCGTACTCCATGGGCGTGCGCAGCCCCGGAGCCTCGGCTGCGAAGCGCTGCGCCACACGCGCGAAGGTCTCCCCCAGCCGGGCTTCGACCGCTCCTTCCGTCGCCGGCCACACGGTCAGGAACGCGTCCAGCAGCAGCCGCGAACCCGGGGGCCAGCAGGTCGCGAAGCCCGCGTCCACCGCGTTGGCCATGAGCACCAGCGTGCCGTCCGGGCCGTCATGGACCCGGACGAAGTCGGAGGCCTGCTGGGCGAGGCGCGGTGCGCACCGGAACGCGACGGCGCTGTGGATCGGAGACAAGGGGCAACGGTAGCGCAGACGCGCCGACCGCGCCTCGATTGGCCCCCGCTGCGCATCGTCCGTTGGTCTGGCGTTGCGCTCAGGGAGGGCGTGATGGTGCGCCGCATCGAGGGCATCGACGTGCAGCTGACCACTCCAGCGCGCACCGTCGCGGACTGCTTCAAGCACCGAAGCGCCGTGGGGCTGGACGTCGCGATCGAGGCGCTCAAGGACTACCGTCGCCAGCGGGCGGGCTCTATCGATGAGCTCATGAACGCGGCGAGAGTGTCCCGGGTCCACCGCGTGATGCGGCCGTACGTGGAGTCCATCGCGTGAAGCGCAGCAAGGGCGAGCCGCCCAAGAACATCCCGGGCGAAGGGAAGCGACTCTGAGGGTCTCAAGAAGACGACTGACCCCGCGCATCGCTCATCGCGCGGACCAAGAGCGGTCCGAGCGAGGCTGCCTCGGCCGTGTCGCGCAGGTAGGTCTCGTCGAACGGTTGGCTGAGACGCAGCACGGCGACGATGTCGCGCCACTGCCGCTCGGACACCTCACCTCCGAGCCGGAACCAGCGCAGCTTCTGCAAGACGGTGTCTTCGGGGCCGAGCACACAGATCGAGAGCGCATCGCCGAGGTTGCGTCGCCGTCGACGGTCGAGCTGACCCCGCCCCATCGGACCGTCGGGCGGTACGAAGACGTCGACCTTGAGGAACGTGCGCTCGTCGATGAGGTTGAAGCTGTCGTGCGTCATGACGGCCGCTCGCACCGTGAGCGTGTCGGCGTAGAACGCAGGCCGGAGGGTAGCGAGCAGCGCGTCCACATGAGGTTGGCGGAGCGCTGCCACGATGTCGATGTCGTTGGTCGCGCGCGGTTCACCGTAGAGCGTGCTGGCCACGGACCCACCCACCGCCCAGCTCACCTCGAGCGCGTCGAGCGCGTTGGCGACAGCCGAGACCGTGAGGACGATGTCAGGGTCCATCACGATGCAGCTTGGCCTCGGGCGGAACCCACCCGAACGCCTTCTCCACGACGTCCGCCGACACCGTGCGCAGGAGGAGCCGGATCTTGAGCTGCCGCTCGGTCTCGTCTGGGTGCTGCTCGCGCAGGTGGTCCAGGGTGAGCGCCCGCAGCATGGCGGACAGCCCCATGGCGCGCGCGAACTTCTGCTCCTCCGTCATGCGACGGTAGGCGTCGTCCATGCGCGCCTGGATCTCGGGCGACGTGTCTCGTGCGCGGGTCACCGGGCCAGCGTAGCGCATTGGCGTTGGGGAGGGAGCTGCTGGGTGTCGGGCCACGCGCTCAGTCCGCTTCTTCGAGCTGCACGCGACAGCCCGACGCGCGCATCTTGTCGCAGACGCGGCGCGCGAGGTCTTCGTCTTCGATGTGCAGGACGAACCCGTCTCGATACGGGACGCCCCCGCTGCAGTCGCGCACCTCGGCGGTGACGCGGAGACCCAGCTCTTCGGCCCGTCGGAGTACGGACCCCTTTTCGATGTTACCGAGCTCGCCGGGATACGGGATGGACGTCTGGCCTTGGACGGCCCGGTAGGCATGAAGCGCGGACATGGCGCCCAGCTCCGGAATGAGCTTGCGCAGGCGACTGACCTCACCAGGCGAGCTCCCACCCGTGAGGTGGACCGTCACGCGCCACACCAGGTGGTTGGTCCAGTGCAGCTCCCACCCGGGCTGGGAGCCGTCCCAGAGGTACGCGAATTCGTCGAGGTCTTCCGTGGACATGGGGGTCAGCGCTCCGCGCCGTCTGACAACGGCACGGCATACATGGGGAGCGCGCTACGAAACAACCCGGGTGGGTCGCACCAGACGGACAGGTACCGAGCACCACACGCGGGGCAGTGCTGAAGCTTGGCGGTCCACAGGTCGGGATCTTCGTTCCAGTCCCACCACTGTCCGAGCGCGGCGAGGTCCGCACGGCGCGCGGCGTCGTGGAACGCGTCCACGTCGGGGGAGTCCTTGAAGACGTGCCCGAGGGTCTTCTCTGGTTTGGCCAGCGTCCCGTCGCAGGCCAAGCAGCGCCCCAAGCGATGCGGGTCCGGGGCCGGCGGCGCGGTGAGCGCGGACCACAGCCGGCGGGCGAACGACTTGGTCTCGGACGCGCTCGTCACCCGGCCAGCGTAGCGCGTGGTCGTCGCTCGGCGAGTCGCAGCGTGCGGCGGGCCGCCCGCACATGGCACACTCTCGGGCATGAAGTTGTCCGCCGAGGAGGAGAGCGCCGTTCAGGAGCTCGAGGAGAAGCTGTGGATACCCAAGTCGCGCTTCGACCGCGCATGGATAGACCGCGTGTTGGCGCCGGACTTCCTCGAGTACGGGCGCTCGGGCCGGCAGTACTCGCGGCAACAGGCGGTCGACGTGCCGTTCGAGCCCTTCGTGGCAAAGCTCCCCCTGCCTGAGTTCCGTGTGCGCGTGCTCGCGCCAGACGTGGTCCAAGCCACGTACATCAGCGAAGCGGAGTTCGGGGGCGTCGTCGAGCGGGCCCGGCGCAGCTCGATCTGGTCGCGTGTCGATGGGGGGTGGCAGCTGCGCTTTCACCAAGGCACGCCTATCGACTGAGCGTCCCCGCGGTGGGCCGTGCCAGGTTCGGGTCGGGCATCATCCAGGGATCTCCGCGGAGGCCGCGCGAGTCGACCGCCGTCAGGGCGCCTCGAGTTCCCGCGCGGACGTCGCTGGCGCGGGCGAGCCCTCTGGCCCTGCGATCGCGGGGCGCAGCCAGCGCAGCGCGGTGGCATCCACGTGGGCACGCGTGATGCGCTCTCCCGTGCTCAGCAGCGTGTGCCCCACGTGCAGGTCGGCCTGGTCGAGCTCGTCGGTCAACGCCTCGTGAGCAAGGGTCTGGAGCAGCTGGGCGGGCTGCTGACGCCCAACGCTCTCGGTGATGGCCCTGTCCTTCAGCAACGGCACGCCCGCGAGAAAGGACGTCCACGCCTCGTCATAGGCCTGCAGCGAGAGCACCCGCGAGAGACGCAACACGTGGCGCGGCTTCGACGCACGGAAGCGCTCGTCCAGCCAACGACCGGCTCGCTCGCTGGCGGCCACGGTGTCCTTTGGTCCACTCGACATGGCGTGCGCGAGCATCCCCCGCGTCCGCTCGGCGTTGCGCTGCATGCCCAGTCGCACCAGCTGACCCACGAGGCGCAGTGGCTGCGGCTGGCCGTCGACGTGCCGCGGACGCACGGCCACCCCATACATCGCCAGCAGGTCACCAACGAACTGCGCGAGCGGTGGGTTGCCCGCGCGCTTCGCGGCACGCACCACGCCGGGCGAGACGGCTCCCAACCACCAGGCGTCGAGCGGGTGCTCGGGCGTGAAGGGCTGCTCCGCGACGCGGCCCGGCGCTCGCCACCAGATGGCACACGCTTCGCTCTGGGCCGCCGAGAGGCCCCACAGGATGTCGTCGCGCATCGCCAGGAACGCCTGCCTTTGCGCGTCGATGACCGCGTCGAGGGCGTGGAACTCGCGTCGTACAGCCGTGAGCTGGCTCTCGGCGCGCCGTTGGGCGCGGTCCACCGTCTGGCCGTCCGCTTCGCGCATGAGCGCGTCGCCCGCCGAGAGCCACACCTGACACTCGCCCGGGTCGCCTCGCCGACCGCAGCGCCCACGCCATTGATCGTCGTGTCGCCGGCTGCGACCACGGCCGAGCAGCAACACGCGGAGCCCCCCTGCCTCGTGAACGCGTTGATGCGGCTCGGCGTCGATCGCGCTGCCAGCACCGCCGAGGACGATGTCGGTGCCACGCCCGGCGAGCTGCGTCGCCACGGTGATCCGCCCAGGGGCCCCGGCGTCCGCGATGATCGCGGCCTCCCGCGCCTCGTCGTGTGCCGTGAGCGTCTCGTGCGAGACACCCGCGCGGCCCAACGCCCGAGACACCGCGCTCGCCTCGGCGACGCTCCATGTGCCCACGAGCACGGGCTGGTTCCCACGCTCCGGTCGCGCCAACTCGGCGACCGCTGCGGCCAAGCGCTCGGCGTCGCTCGCGAAGACGCGGTCGGGATGGTCGACGCGGCGGCTCGGGCGGTGAGGTGGCATGGCCACGGTGGACATTCCGAAGCGCTCGTGGATCTCCTCCTCGGCGGACGTGAGCGTCCCGCTCGCGCCACCCAGGTGTCGGTAGCGACGCAAGAACGCGGCGACAGTGAGCGTCGCGTTGGAGGTGCGGGGCGACGTGAGCTGGACACGCTCCTTGCGCTCCACGGCCTGATGCAGCCCCTGGGACCAACGGCGTCCGCCTGCGATGCGCCCCGTGGCGGCGTCGAGCAGCAGCACGCTCTGCCCGTCCACCACGTAGTCTCGGTCGCGCTCGAGAGCGACGTGCGCCGTCACAGCGTTCACCAAGCGATGCTCGAGCTCGGCATCGGGGCGCTCGAACAGGCGCTCGTTCGGGCCCAGCGCGCCGACGCGACGCAAGGTGTCCTCCACGCGGCGCCAGCCGTCCTCCGTGACCGCCACGCTCGCCCCGTCCCGCACGTAGTCGCGTTCGGGAACGAGGCCGGTCACGGCGTCGTCGGCCCAGATGATCGCGGCGTCGTCTTCCACCGTCGCCTCGCGTCCGATGGTGAACGGCACGGTGGCGTGGTCGATCAGCGCAGCGTCGAGCTCGTCCAGGAGCGCCACGTCATGGTGCTCCTGGACCACGGACCACGGCCGCCTGCGGAGACCGTCGCGCATGGCGTCGAAGGCCGCCTCGCGGAGGGACACGTACACGACGTGAGAGCGATAGGCGACACGCTTGGCGTCCAGCTCGGCGCGCGGCAAGGCGAGGCCCACGCGGAGGCCCAGGGCGGCGTACGCTGGCGCGAGCGACGTCGCGTCGCGCTCGCTCAGGTAGTCGTTGGCGGTGAGCACGGTGACGTGTTGACCGGCTGCGGCGAGTGAGGCCGCCGCGAGGAACAGCGCCAACGTCTTGCCTTCGCCCGTCTTCATCTCGACGGCATGCCCATCCATCAAGGCCAGCGCGGCCGCGACCTGCGTCGGGTGCGGGACTAGCCCGAGGACGTCGCGCGCCACACCACAGGCCGCCATCAACGCCGCGTCCGACGACCGCGTGCGAGAGGTCCGAGCGTCCAGGAGCGCGGTCGCTCGCTTGAGGTAGGGTGCGTGGCGGCGCCGGTGCGGGTGCAGCTGGAACATGAGCGACGATTCGTGATAGCAGCAGGCCAGGAAGTGGTTCGAACGGTGAGGCGGCGATGATCTTCGTGACCGGTACCAAGCGCTCTGGGACATCCATGTGGATGCAGATCATGCGGGCGGCGGGCCTGCCCACGCTGGGGACTGCGTTTCCGAAGGATTGGGGCGAGGTCATCCGCGACGCGAACCCAGGGGGCTTCTTCGAGTCGCGGCTGCGCAACGGTGTCTATCATGCCACCAACCCGGACCCCAGAACTGGCGAGTACATCCATCCCACCGAGGCGGGCAGCTTGGTCGTCAAGGTCTTCGTGCCAGGACTGGTGCGCAGTGACCTCGCGTTCATCGAAGCCGTGGTTGGCACCATGCGCGAGTGGCGCGAATACTCCTCGTCGCTGACGCGGCTGTACGCCATGGAGCGCGAGAACCGTCCGCCGGTCGAAGGCATCCCGACGCTCACTTACGTGCCACCCGAGCTGGAGTGGTGGGCCGAGAACTACTCGCTCGTGGCGGACCACCTGCTCAGGCGGTACCCCCTGCACCTCGTGACGTACGACGAAGTGCTCTCTGACCCAGAGCGGGTGATTCGCGAGACCTTCGGCTGGCTCGAGAGGGGCGACGCGGACGCGGCGCTGGCCGCCGTGTCCACCGAGTTTCGCACCCAGACCGACGTCGCATGGACGCGCCACGAGAGCATCACCGACGAGCACGCGGCGACGTTCGACGAATTCTACCGGCGCATCCGCGACCGCGAGCCGCTCGACGAGTCGTTCATCGACCAGCTGAACGACACAAACGACGCGCTGCGTCCCGCGATCAGCACCGCCATGAAAGCCCAGAGCGAGCAGCGCAATCTCCGGAGGCGAGCGCTGGAAGCTCATCGCGGGAAGCACGCCGCCGCAGACGACGCTCAGTAGTAACAGAGGTTGAGGAACCGCGCGTACTCCGACGCGCAGGTGTCGAACAGCTCCTCTTCGTCCATGCACATGCCCTGATCGGCCTCGAGGAGGCAATCGTAGTAGGCACGGATGGCGCGGCCGCACCGCTCGCCTTGCTGGTCCTCGAGCTCCTCGATGTAGGTCGTGAAGTAGGCGGCGCACTCTCGCGCGCTGTCGAAGTAGAACGCGAAGTCCTCGGGGTCGCAGTCCTGAAAGTGCGTACACAGCCCGTCGACGATGGTCGCTGTCGAGGGAACGCCACTTCCACCACCCCCGCCGCCTCCGTCACCACCACCACAGCCCGCCATCGCTCCACCCAATACGAGACTGGCGGAAGCAACGCGCTTGATCTTCACACGGGGAAACAGCATCTGACCCTCCTTGCCGAAAGAACGCAGCGACACGACGCGCGCGTGCCAAGACCAGCAACGCGCACGTGCGGCCATTCGTGCACCGCACTCGTCGTACCAGCGGCGAGATCAGTACGTGTAGCAGGCGTCGTAGTACGCCTCGAACTCGTCCACGCAGGCATCGTACAAGTCCTCCCCATCCATGCACATGCCGCGATCGACTGCCAGATAGCAGCTGATGAAACCCCGCAGCGCACGAGCACACTCCGCGCCATAGCGCGTCTCCACTTGCGCGAAGCCGGTCTCCCGCGCCTCCACGCACTCCTGCAGATCGTCTCCGTAGTAGACGGCAAAGTCATCGGGCGCGCAGTCCCGCGCGTGGCGACACTGACGCGCGGCCACGCTGGCGTTCGAATCACCATCGCCACAACCCGCGACCGCGCCGCTCAGGACCAAGCTCGCCGAAGCGACCCGCCGGATCTTCACTCTTGGGAACAGCATCTCACCCTCCTCACGACGCCCGAGGTCTCCCTGCGGGCCGTCCCGCCAGCCCGCTCACAACGCGCTGAGCACACATCGAGCGTGGGTGAGCGCGTGGCGGGCGGGCCGTGGCAGGGCGCTGACGGTCGCGACTAGCCTTCGCAAGCGTCGTAGTACGCGTTGTACTCGTCTTCGCAGGCGTCCGCGAGGTCGTCGTAGTCCATGCACATACCGCGGTCGGCGCTCAGGTAGCAGTTGTACAAGGCTCGGACTGCGCGGGCGCACGCGGGATCTGCCGCCTCTGCAGCAGCGAGATCGCTCTCGACCTCGTCGGCGCACTCCTGGACGCTGTCGTAGTCGTACTCGAAGTCGTCGGGGTCACAGTCCTGGTAGTGACGGCAGTACCGATTCGCCAGGCTGGCGTTCGGATCGCTGTCGCCGCAACCCGCCACGGCGCCACCCAGCACCAAGCTCGCCGAAGCCACACGCTTGATCTTCACACTCGGAAACAGCATCTCACACTCCTCGCAATAAGGTGGCCGGGACAGTATCCGAAGCCTTGGACAGCATCAACGAAAATGCGTCTTGACACCGCATTGACGGTCCAGGCTCGAGGGAGAGCCCACGCCGGGTGACACAGCCTACTCACCGCTCAGGAACCCGTCCGCGTCGCGGGCGGTCGTGTCCGGGTCCTCCTCCATGGGGACGTGCCCCAGCTCGTCGTAGACGCGCAGCTCGGCACCCGCGATGCCCCGCGCGAAGCGCTCACCGAACATGGGTGGGTTTCTGCGGTCGCGCCCGCCCCACAGCAGCAGCGTGGGCACGCGGACCTCGGCGAGGCGATCGTCGAGGTCGGGGTCGTGCGAGCCGGACATGCGGTCCACCAGCGCGCGACGATTGCCCTCGCGCAGCAGCAGCGCGTGGTAGCGGTCGACCAGCGCCTCCGTGACACGCTCGGCGTGGCCGTACACGTCCTCGGTCGCCTGCCGAACGACGAAGCGCGGCGAGACGACCGTGAGCAGCTCACGCAGGACCGGTGTGCGCGCCAGGCCCAGGATGGCAGGGGGCTGCTGACCGGCGAGGCCCGTCGCGTCGACCAGCACGAGGCGACGGACGCGCGCCGGGTACGCCAGCGTCAGCTGCACGGCCACGCGTCCGCCCAGCGAGTTGCCCGCGACGTCGGCCTGCGCGACACCGCAGTGGTCCAGAAACGCCGTGACGGTGCGGGCGTAGCGCTCGGCGCTGTAGTCCGCGTCGGGGGCCGGGCCCGTCAGGCCGAAGCCGGGCAGGTCCAAGCGCAGCACCCGCCGGTGCGAGGCGAGCGTGCGCACCCACCCGTCCCAGGTGTGCAGCGACGACGACGTTCCGTGGATCAGGAGCAGCGGCGGCCCCGAGCCCTCGTCGCGGTAGTGCACGCGCATGCCCTCGAGCTCCACGAAACGCGACGGCTGGGGAGCGTACTGGGGCAGGAGCTCCTCGACCGGGATGTCCCGCCGGACCCCGGTCAGCAGCGACCCCAGCAGCAGCAGCCCCACGCCCAGGACGATGCGCCGTACACGGCGCTTCGCTGGTTTCGCAGGCCGAACGGGGTCGGCAGGATCAGAGGCGGGACGCTCCACGCGACAGAAGGTAGTTGGTGGCGCGCGGCGTCGCACGGGGCCGACGTGCTGGGTTGGGCCTGGGCTCGCCCGTCACGGCGGTGTGTGTTGGACAGCGGCGCGCAGGAAAGGTGCGCGGAAGCCCTCAGGTCGCGGCGTGCGTGGGCCGAAACGTGGCGACCAGCAGCAACAGACCGCCCAGGAAGATCCACACGTCGGCGACGTTGAAAGTGGGGTAGTCGAGCACGTCGCGCACGTGCCAGTGGATGAAGTCCACCACGTGCCCGGCGCCCGTGGACTCGGCCGACAGCTCCGAGACGGCGCAGTGCTTGGTGAGCTGGTCGCACCCGCCAAGCGCGAGGGCGGCAACGGCGACGAGGGCGAGGCGCGCAGCGGGGCTCACGGGCGCACAACGCTCCGGCTGAGCGCCCATTCCATCACCACACCACGTCGAGGGCGGCCACGTATGGATCCTGGCCTGCGATGAAGTCGGCGCGGGTGTAGCTCACCGGCACGTCCGGGCGCACGCCATGGCCCAGCGCGCACCCGGGCACGGCGACGTGCTCGATGCGGATGAGGGACATCGCGACCGCCACGCCGAAGGCCGGGGTCACGTACGCTACGGGGAGTTCGCCCACGTGGCGCTCGCACTCGCCGCCAGCCTCCTCGCCCACCACCACCGCGTCGGGGCGCGTGGCGCGGAGCGCGAGCAGCAGCTCGTTGGCGGCCGAGTTGGTGTGGCCGTCCACGAACACCGCGAGGCTCGCCGGCAGGCGAGGTGACGCAGGCGCCATGAGCGCCGCGAGGGGGTCACCCTCGCGAACGTGGAGTTCGTCCACGGCCTCCGCTGGATACGCGCGCAAGAGGTCGAGCGACGCGCCGAACAGCGGCATGACGCGCTCGCGGAAGGGCTGCGGGATGCGCCGCACCCGCACCGCCGTGCGCTGCCACTGGGTGTACGGCGCGTCCACCAGGTGGTTGAGCAACGCGACGCCATAGGTGCGGAAGCCCCCCTCGTTGCCGCGCACGTCCAGCACCACGCGCTCCGCGTCCATCAGCTGGGCGATCACCTCGTCGAGCCGCGCGTCGAACGCCGCCGTGTCCGCCACGCCGAAGGAGGGCAGGCGCACGACGCGCGTCCCGTCGTCCAGCACGACCACGCTGGGCAGCACGGCCCCGTCTGCCGCGCGCCCACGCATGACGTGCGAGCGTCGCTGTGCGCCAAGTGCCGTGAGCGCGTCGCGTCCGACCCCCGGCACGTCGACGAGCTCCATCACGCCCCCGTCCGGGAGCCGCAGGCGCAGCGTGTAGCTGGGGCGCATGCCGAACGCGAGGTGGAACAGGGGCACGAAGTCCGCGGAGAGCACGCGCTCGCGCGCCGCGTCGTTCGTCCCCTCGAAGATGACCAGCGGCCCGATGGCCGCACGGATGGCGGCTGCGTCATGGCCGTCGATCGCCTCGAGGGCCGTGCCGAGAGGCAGCTCGCCGTCGTTCAGCGACGACGCGTCGACGAGCAGCTCGCCCTCCACCGAGTCGATCAGCAGAGGCACGAACGACACTTCGCGGTCCAGCTGATAGGCCGGCTGCGCGACCGCGACGTGTGAGTCGTGCAGCGACGCCGCGACACGCTGGAAGGCGACACCCACTTGCAGCTCCGTCGGCTCCGGGTAGCTGCGCAACCGCTCGGCCTCGCGCGCGACGACCTGCGCGAAGTCGTCACGCGTGACGAAGCGGAGCGGGTCGGGGTGGACCGCCTCGACGAACGCGGCGAAGTCCTCGAGCTCGGCGGCGGCCGTCGCTCCCGACGGAGTGGCCGCTGGCATGCGCGCACCGCAGCCAGGCCCGAGCAGGAGCACGAGCCAGTGCACGCCGAGCCACCTCCGTGGGAGGCGCAGGGGACACGGGAGGACGCGCGGCGTACGTCGCATCGCGGTAGTGTGGCACGGTGGCAGCTGCTCGTAGCGCCCGACGCCCGTCAGGCGGTGGGACGCAGCGCGTCGCGCTCGGGCTTGGTGAGCACTCGCGGGGTCACCACGGGCTGCTTGCTGCGCGCGTCGAAGAACGGCGAGGGCGACGCCTTGCGCGTGACGAGCCCCACCGCGAGGAAGCGCAGGATGCGCAGCAACACGCGCTTCGGCACCTCTTGGTGCGCCCCCGCGGGCGCGGGCCCGCGCGCGTCCTTGGCCATCAAGTACCCGACCGGGGGCCCGAGGACATCGTCGAGCGAGCGCCCTTCAGGCGGGACGATCAGCGCCGTGCTGACCCCGGCGAAGGGCACGTGCGCCTTGTCGAGCGTGTTGGCCACGGGCGAGCGGCAGCAGTCCGTGTACCAACGCATGAGCCCCTTGGGTGACAGGCGCATGCAGCGCAGCTGCTCCGCGCCCTGCGTGACGCGCAGGTGGGCAGGACGCACCTGGTACAGGTCACTCCCGCCAGCGGCGTCCAGCACGTCGTCGCGCTCGAGGAAGTGCGCGAACGCCTGGCAGTCGTCGCACATGCACACGAGGCGCGTGGCGTTGCGCGGCGCGATCTCGGAGAGCGTGCCCTGCAGCGCGCCGCACCGACAGCGAAGGTCGACCTGGGTCATGCGCACGGCTTAGCGCGCGCGCTGTCGTGCGCCAGCGGAGCGAGAGGCTGCCGCGTCACTCCACCGCGACCAGCGACGCGCGCGTCTTGGCGACGGACCAGCGGAGCGTGGCCAACGACGCCGCGATGATGGGGACGCCGCTCCACAGCGAGACGTGCGGGTGGATGGGCGCGGCCGCGATCCCCACCGCGGCGGCGAGCGGCACGGCCAGCACCAACAGCACCAGCTTGCGCCGGATGGCGTCGTCACGCAGCGCAGGGTGGCGCGCCTCGGCCGGCAGCCGGACGATGAAGTACAGCTGCAGCGACATCGCGAGCCCCACGACCAGCACGTTGCCCCAGAACCACGCAAGCGACACCGGGTTCGAGCGATGCTGGGCCACGATGCCGATCGAGAAGGGCAAGAGCGAGACGCTCGCCAGGTATGCCAGCCCGAACAGCACGGCGGGCCCATCCACGTGCTCTTGGCGGCCGTGGACGTCGTGCTGAATCAACCACAGCACGCCGATGATGAAGAAGCTGACCACCCACAGCTCGATGTGCGGCAGGTGATCGAGCAGCGCATCCCACAGCGCGCCCGACGTGGTGTCGGGGGGCAGCTTGGGGAACTCGAGGTTCACCACCAGCAGCGTCAGCGCGACGGCGATGACTCCGTCGCTCAGCGCGTTGAGCCGCTCGGTGGGATAGAGGTGTCGCGTCGGGTCGCTCACGCTCGCGACGGTAGCAGCCCGCCGCCGACCCGTGGGGAGTCGTCGACGGGCCACCGCCGTCTGGGGAGGCTCAGCGCGGCTCGTGCAACAGCGCCGCGACCGACCCGTCGTGCGAGCCGATCACGAATTTCCCGCCCGCACGCGCCATGGCGGCCAGCGCCTGCAGCTCACGCAGCCGCAGCAGCTCCGGGTGCCGCGCCGCCAGCTCGGCCTCCTCGACCTCGAGGGCCAGCTGCGCGCGCTGCTGCTTGCGCTGTGCGTCCGCCCGCGCCTGCTCGGAGTCCAGCTCGACGCTCAGCTGCTCACGCTCGGCGCGCAGCCGCAAGAGCGCCGCGTCGTGCGCCGCGCGCGAACGGAGCAGCTCGGCCTCGATCTCCTTCTGCGCCTGGATCAGCTTCGCCTCCGCCCGACGCTCGGTCTCGAGCACCTGGTTCATGATCTCGCGCAGGTTCCCCGGGAACACCAGGTCCTTCACGTCGGCCCGACGGATCTCGACGCCGTAGCCCAGCGCGACGTCCTTCACGGCCTCGCGCACGGCGTCCGAGATCTCGTTGCGGTCGCTGAGGATCGCCTCGAGCTCGCGGCTACCCAGGTAGCGGCGCGCCGCGAGCTGCACGTCCTCGTAGATGCGCGTCTCGTGATCGGCCACGGCGTGGATGGCCGCCTGCGCGTCCACGACCCGGAAGTAGACCAGGATGGAGACCCGCACGGCCACCTTGTCGCGCGTGAGGATCTCTTGGCCCTTCAGCACCAGCGAGCGCTCGCGCATGTCGACGAGGGTCACGCTGCGCTGCACCTTGTCGAAGGCGTGCCGCTTGAGCGCGTGCTTCCCGGGGTCGAGGGTCTTCGTGTAGACGCCGTCTTCGTAGAGAAGCCCGACGAAGGACTGATCGATGATGGTATGCATGACGATGGCCACGCGGACGAAAGGCGCCGCGTGGGAAGTTGCCGTCGAGCCCCTACGTGTTGGCAACGCGCAGTACGGATCGGATTCAGGATCGCAGACCTGATCTCGTGGAAGGAGACGCGAAGCCCGATCCGCCACTTCCAATGGAGGCTCGACTACGGCGTCCCTAGGGACCGCCGCGCCGACGTCAACTCCCGCGCGCGTCGTTCGAGCGCGCTCCTCGAGGCATGCCCGCGTACCGGGGCGTGGTCGCGGTCGCTCGGGCGCGGCCGTGGTCGCTCAGGCGCGACGCCAGGTGCCCGCGTGCACCAGCGAGGGGATCAGGAAGCACTCGAGGTAGGCCACCATCGCGTCCTTGTCGGCGGCGCGGCTGGAGTCGAAGGTCAGCAGCCCGACCACGGTCATGACCACCCAGCGCGCGGCCTCCTCCGTAGGCACGCCCGCGGGCAAGATGCCCCCGTTCGCGGCCAGCGGCAGGATCTCCTCGATGACGGGGAGCAACAGCTGCGGCAGCGCCGTCCCCGCGATGCGAATGACGGTGGGGCTGTTGGGCTCACTGAACAGCACGGTGAACTGCGTGTCCGAGTGCGCCAGCTCGACCGCGCGCACGATGCCCGTGATGAGCCGGTCCGCCGGATCGCTGACCGCCTCCATCTCGATGTGGATGCGCCGCGCCATGGCGATCACGCGCCGCTCGAGCACAGCGAGGATGAGCGTCTCCTTGGCGTCGAAGTAGCGGTACAGCGACGAGCGTGAGCAGCCAGCGACGCGCGCGACGCGGTCGAGGCGCAAGGCGTCGATGCCCTCCGCCTCCATGACGGAGCCCGCCGCCTCGAGGATGCGCTCGAAGAGCGGCTGCTGGTTCTTGGCCTTCCAGTCGGGGGCGGCTTCCGTCACGGGCGCGAGCATAGCGCAGAAATCACGGGACATTTTGGGTTCTCCGTCCTGTGTTCGGAACAAAATCCTATTTTGTCTTCTCTACGGGACAAAACCAATGATATGTTCTGTGGCATCACGCCGCCCAGGAGACCCCCGTGCAGACCACCGCCGCCGCGCTTCCTTACGACCAGCGACCCCCGAACAAGAATCTGCGTCACATCGACGGCGACGACGGCCTGCCCTTCCTCGGCCGCACCATCGAGATGGTGCGTGACCCCGCGGTCCTGTTCGGCGACCAGTACAAGCGCTTCGGCCGCATCAGCCGCGTGTCCATCACGGGCTTCAAGACGGTGCTGTTGAACCACCCAGACTACGCGGAGACGGTGCTGCTGGACCGCGACAAGAATTTCTCCTGCAAGATGGGCTGGAAGTCCCACATGGGCGAGTTCTTCGACGGGGGCCTCGTCATGCGGGACTTCGGCGAGCACCGCAACCACCGCCGCATCGCCACCGAGTCGTTCCGGCGCGAGGCGATGCTGGAGTACACGTCGCAGGTGCAGGACGTCACCAAGGCCACCGTGCAGCGCTGGGGCGCCGCGCGCGACATCGTCATCTACGACGAGATCAAGCGCCTCTTGCTGGACATCGCGTTCAACGTGTTCTGCTGGCTCGACGAGCGCGACGCGTCGGAGATCCCCAACATCAACCGCGCCTTCAGCCAGATGATGGAGGGGGCCGTGGGCATGGTGCGCTTCGACCTGCCGGGGCTGTCGTACCATCGTGGGCTCGAGGGGCGCCGCTACCTGAAGCGCTTCTTCCTCGAGCGCATCGAGCGCAAGCGCGCCTCGGCCGACCGGGACTCGTTCGCCGCGTTCTGCCGCGCCACGCAGGAGAACGGCGAGCCTTACTCGGACGAGGACATCGCCAACCACATGGTGTTCCTCATGCTGGCCGCCCACGACACGACGGCGAGCGCGGCGACGATGGCGGCCTACCACCTGGCGCACAACCAGGACATCCAGGAAGAGCTGCGCGCCGAGCTGGCGGCGACGGAAGGGCCCATCGGCTACGACACGATGTTCCGCACCATGCCGCTCATGGCCGGCGTGTTCCACGAGACCATCCGCATGCACCCGCCGGTGGCGATGCTGCTGCGCCGCACGGTGCGCGCGTGCGAGATCGACGGCGTCGCCATCCCGGCGGACACGATGGTGTGCGTGCCCGTCGCGTTCCTGCAGCGCCACCCGGACTTCTGGACGAACCCGGACAGCTTCGACCCACACCGCTTCGACGAGGGGCGCATGGAGCACCGGCGCCACACGTTCTCGTGGCTGCCCTTCGGAGGCGGTGCACACAAGTGCATTGGCCTGCACTTCGCGCGACTGCTGTTCACCAGCCTGTACGCCGAGCTGCTGAACCAGTACCGCATCGAGTACCGCAAGCCCAACTACTTTCCGACCAAGGTGCAGAACCTGCCGTTCGCGAAGCCCACCGACGGGCTGCCCGTGCGGCTCGTGCCGCGCTGAGCGTCACGGGGAGGCCGGGCTCAGGCGCTCGACCCCGCGACAGGCCGCGGCCGCGCGCTCGAAGGACGGCTCTCGAGCGCTTCGCGCAGGGCGAAGGCCAGCTGCTCCCCCGTGAAGGGCTTGGGCAGGAAGGGCAGCCCGTGCCGCTCGACCTCCTCACCGACGCGCGGATCGTCGACGTAGCCGGAGGTGACCACCACCGGGAGGTCGGGGTGCTCGGCGCGCACCTGTCGGATGAACGGACCTCCGCCCATCCCCGGCATCACGACGTCCGTGAGCACGCACGCCAGCTCGACGTGCCGTTCGCGCACGGCAGCGAGTCCGTCGACACCGCTCTCCGCCTGCAGGACCTGGAACCCCAGCGTCTCGAGCAGCGCGGCGGTCGCCCGCCGGACCTGCGGGTCGTCCTCCACCAGCAGCACGAGCTGATCGGCGCCCGCGAGCGCCGCGGTCACCCCGCTCGGCGTACCCTCCGACGACGGCCGTTCGTCGCGTGGGAACGTGAGGGTGAACGTGGTGCCTTCGCCCACGGTCGACGCGATGGCGAGGGTCCCGCCAGCCTGTTCGACGATGGCCAAGCAGGTGGAGAGGCCGAGCCCCGTGCCGCCTCCCGCAGCCTTGGTCGTGAAGAACGGCTCGGTCGCCTTCTCGCGCACCTCGGGTGGCATCCCGACGCCCGTGTCGGCCACGGTCAGGCGCACACTCGCGGCGTCGACCTCCACGCGCACCGTCAGTGCCCCCCCGTTGGGCATGGCGTCGCGAGCGTTCACGGCCAGGTTGGTCAGCACCTGCTCCAGCTGCCCGGCGTCCATCAGCACCGTCGCAGGCTCGAGCGAGGGCTCGACGCGCACCTCGACGTCCTCGCCGATGACCCGCCGCAGCAGCTTGTGCGTGTCGCGCACGAGCGCGTTCACGTCGATCACCCGTGGTGCGATGGGGCGCGTGCGCGCGAACGCCAGCAGCTGCCGGGTGAGCTCGGAGCCGCGCATGCACGCCCGTGCGATCTGCTTCAGGTGATCGCGCACGGCGTCTTCCCGCTGACCACGCATCTGGGCGACCTGCGCGAAGCTGTGGATCGCCGTGAGGATGTTGTTGAAGTCGTGCGCGATGCCGCCCGCGAAGCGCCCCAGCACGTCCAGCTTCTGCACGCGGGCGAGCTTCTCGTCGCTCTCGCGCAGCTGCTCGAGGACGCGGCGGCGCCGACGACGATCCTGCCCGATGGTCAGCGCCGAGCCGAGGAACACGAGCGCCAGCGCGCCGAGCGTGGCGGCGCGCATGGTCCGAACGGGCGCCGCGACCCGCCCCGTGACCGTGACGCGCGGGATCGCGGAGATGGCGGTCCAGCCGGTGGAGTCGAGGTGCGAGCCGAGCACGATCAGCTCGGCGGTCTCGACGCGCTGGACGTCGTTCGTGCCGCGCGTGGCCCGCATCAGCGCTTCCACCGCGCCACGCAACGGCGCTTCGCCGAGGTCGCTCACGGAGAACTCGCCGCGCCCCGCGCGGATGTCCGCGGCGAAGCGTCGCGACGCCAGCAGGCGCCCCTCGTCGTCCACCACCATGTAGGTCCCACCCTCGCGCTCGGGCAGCGAGGCGGCGCCGGCGATGAGGTGGTCCAACGGCACGTCGTGCCCGACGGACCCAGCAAAGCGACCCTCACGTGTGATCGGCGCGACCACCGACACCATCCAGATGCCGGGCACCGGATCGAACTCCACGCGCGTCCAGCGCGGAGCGCCGCTCGGGTCGTTTTCGGGGCGCACCAGGTTGACCCAGTCCGTGTCGGAGTAGTCGTGCGTCGCCGCCGCTTCGTAGATGAAGCGCGGAGCGTCCGGCCACAGGATGACCTCGCCGCCGCCGTCGACCAGCAGCCAGGCGTTCACCGCGATGGTCTCCTCGTCGGACAAGGTCGCGCTCTCGATGATGTCCTTGGCGCGCACGTAGAACGCGCGCGACGCGGCGTCGACGGGGGCGTGCCGCGGCAGCCAGATGCCCGCCTGGTCGCGGGGGTCATAGAGCGTGGCTCGCGAGCGACGCGCGCCGTCGGCGTCCAGGCCCACGAGGCGCTCGAAGGTGGCCTCCTCGGCGGGTGATGGCGTGCGGCTGGCCGCGTCGGTGAGTGAACGCGAGAGCCGCCTCAGGCTCGCCTCGGCCGCCTCGACGCGGTTCGACAGCGTGGTGACCACCAGACGCTCTTCCCGCGAGACCATGTCGATCTCGTTGGCCACCAGCGATGACTCGAGGCGCTGCTCCACGAACACGAGCGCCGGCAACACGATCAGCACGATGGCCACGAGGGAATAGGCCCCGATCCACAGCTCGACACGCGTCTCCGATCTGGTGGCGTAGGTAGGCACAGCGCTGAGGCCAGGGTGTCACAGTCGGGTGCGCGTGCCGAGGACCCCTCGCGATCGAACACCGAACGACGCGAGTCGGACCTCGGCACGGGTTCGGTCGCCATCGCGCGCAGGGCTGCCCGACTCGGCGGCGTCACCGTCATCGTCGCCCAGATGACGCTCGAGCCCGAACCCCTCGAGAGCGTCGCCCCGGGTGTCCCGCCCGCGCTCGCGCGCGTGGTGCACAGCTGCTTGAGCAAGGACCCGAGCGCGCGCCCCCGGACGGCCAAGGAGCTCGCCCGGCGCCTCCGCGATGCGAGCCCTGACGACCCGTGGGACTCGGAGCAGGCCGCGGCGTGGTGGGCCTCCCACCCCAGCGCCGCCTGAACGCCGTTTGCCACGGGGAGACCCGCCCACTACTGTCCGCGCCATGCATCACCGTGCGCTCCGCTTCTCCGTCGTGCTCTCCATCGTCAGCGTCGTCACCGTCACGGCCCTCGGCGCACTCGCGTTCCCGTCCTTCGCGTTCGCTCAGCCACGCGGCAACGTCCAGGGCAACGGCATCCATGGCGTGCGCATCGAGGTCCACGGCACGCTCGGCTACTATCAGGCGCTCGGCGCCGGCATGCGGGTGGACATCCCCCTGCTGCCGGACGGCTTCACGGACAAGCTGGACGACGAATTCGCGCTCAGCGTGGGCGGTGACTTCACCGCGCTGCGTTGGCGTGACCGTGCCTACGACGGAGCCCGCCCCGGCTACGGCCGCGGCTGGGGCCAGTGGTACGGGGACTGGTCCATCTGGACGGTCGCCACGGCCAACTGGAACCTCTACCTCGGCGACAAGATCTCCGTCTTCCCGGAGCTGGGCTTCACCGTCAGCATCCACGACTGCTGGGACCGCAACGGGCGAGACGACGTCTGTGTCACGGCCGCGCCGGTCGGCGGCGTGGGCTTCCGCTACCACTTCGCGCCGCCGCGGGTGGCGTTCGTCGCCCGCGTGAACTGGCCCGTCGGACTCCAGGTGGGCCTCACCTTCTGAGCGGGCGGGCGAGGGCACCCCTCCGCGCACCACGTGGTAGGGTGTCCGACATGAGCAAGAGCCAGCATGCGCGCCGTGTCTGTGTCCTCGTGGGCGCGGTCATCTCCACCTGGACCTTTGTCGCTCCCTCGGAGGCGTCCGCTGCGACCTTCACGGTCAACAGCTTGGGGGACGCAGACGACGCCGTGATCGACTCCGTGTGCGACTCGGACGCGTCCACACCCGGGCTCCAGTGCACGCTGCGCGCGGCCATCTCGGAAGCCAACGCCAGCACGGGCGGCGCGCGCGACCTCATCCGGATCACGGCGACGGGCACGATCATGATCGGGAGCCAGCTGCTCATCACCAACGAAGTGCGCATCCAAGGACCCGGCTCGGGGCAGCTCACCATCGACCGCTCGGACACGGTGCGCCACTTCTGGGTCCAGGGCGCAGCAGGGGCATACAGCTTCGAGGGGCTCACCCTCCAGAACGGGCGCCCGGGGGCGTTTGGCGGGTCCGTGTGGCTCTCGGGCGCGCCCACCTCGGTGACATTCGACGACGTGCGCTTCCTCGACAACGTCGCGGTGTTCACCGCGGACACCAACGGCGGCGCCGTCTACATCACGGCCACGGGCGCCATCACGTTCCGCGACACGTACTTCCGGGGCAACTACGCCCAAGGCAACGGCGGCGCGATCTACGCGCAGGGCGGCACCGCCGGGCTCTCGGTCGTCATCGAGAGCTCCACCTTCTTCGAGAACGAGTCGGTCGGCGCGGCCGGCGGCGGCGCGGTCATGGTGCGCTACGCGAACAACAGCGTCGCGGTGCGCGACTCGGTGTTCGAGAGCAACTCGAGCAACGGACCGGGCGCCGGCCTCTTCCTGGACGACGGCGCGGTGGGCGTGGTGGAGGGCTGCACCTTCATCGACAACGAGGCCAGCTACTCGAACACGGGCGCGGGCGGGGCGGTGTACGCGCGCCAGACCAACAACTACGTGTCGAACAGCCTGTTCTACGGGAACCGCTCGGGCGCGGGCGGCGCCGTGTTGCTGACCAACACCTGGGAGGTCAGCAACGTGACCATCGTCGGCAACTCCAGCACCAACGGCGCCTACGCCGGGCTGCGCACGCTGGGCACGGGCACGGTGCGCAACTCGGTGATGACCGGCAACACGGTGTCGTCCGGGGACGAGCCGGACTGCAGCACCGTCGCCGCGTTCACGAGCGGTGGCTACAACTTCGTGGGCGACGGAAACGGCTGCGGCTGGGGCGGCAACGACACCACGGGCGCCGCCGCGACGCTGGCCGATCCGATGTTCGACGTGCTGCTCGGCGCCGCTCAGGAGCCGCGCTACCTGCCCCCGGGCAGCGGCAGCCCGCTGGTGGACGGGGGCGACCCAGGTGGCTGTCGCCACACGCGGGTCAACGCGAGCTTCGTCGCGACCCCGAACATCGTGCTCACGACGGACCAGGCGGGCGGGACGCGCGCCGTGGACGGGGGCAGCGGCTCTGCGCGCTGCGACATCGGGGCCATCGAGGCGGGTGGTCTGGGGACCGTCGGCTTCGCCAGCGCCAGCGTGACGGCCTCGGAAGGCGATGGGACCGTCAGCCTGACGGTCACGCGCAGCGGGTCCACGACCGCGGCGCTCGACGTGCCGTGGGCGCTCGTGGCCGGCAGCGCGACGGCGGGCAGCGACTACACGGACGCCAGCGGGACCCTGCAGTGGGCGGCGGGTGACGGCGCGGACAAGACCATCGACGTGGCGCTGCTGGACGACAGCGCGACCGAGAGCGACGAGACCCTGACCGTGCGGCTCACCCCGGTGCGGCTGATCGCAGGCAACCCGGCCGAGGCGACGCTCACCATCGAGGATGACGACGTCGCCACGGGACCGGACGGAGGGCTCGGCGGCGACGCCGGGACCGGTGGAACCGACGGCGGCCCGATCGGGACCGATGGCGGCACCAGCGGACGTGACGGCGGCCCGGGTAGCGGGGGTGGCGGGGGTGGCGGCTGCACGGTCACCACGGACGCCGACACGAGCGCGCGCTGGTTGGCGTTGGTCGCGTTGGGGCTCGTGGTGCGGCGCAAGCGCTACGCGCGCCGGGGATAGGACCCGCGTCACCGTCGCGCTTCCGCGCTTGGACGTGCGCCGCGGGGGCGGGCGCGACGCCGTGATGTGGCCCCCCGCAGCGCGTCGTGCGTATCCTGGCGCGATGAGCACCAAGAGGGCCTTCGTCGCGGGTGTCTTCGTGACGGTCGTCGCGTCGTGCCTCGGAGGAGGGTGCGCGCCGACGCTCGTGCTCGGGGCGCCCAGGACGACGAGCACCCGCACTGGCACGGGGGGTCTGCGCGCCGCCGCGGCCACGGTGGACGTCACCCCGCCCCCGGGCCTGGGGCTCTTCGGCCACGGTCCGGAGGCCCGGCGCGCGCGAGGTCATCGGGGCCGCCTGCGTTGCCGCGCGCTGGTGTTGGAGGACGCGCAGGGGAGCCGGGTGGCGCTGGTCGCGTGTGACCTGGCGGCCATCTCGGCGGCGCTCCACCGCGAGGTCGCGATGCGCGTGCACGCGGCGACGGGTCTCGGGCTCGAGCGCATCGTGCTCTCGGCCACCCACACGCACGCGGGCCCCGCACACTACTTCGCAGACGGAAACTACGCGGGCGGCTTCTCGTCGCAGGTCACCGGCTACGACCCACGGGTCACCGACCGGCTCGCGACCCGCATCGCGGGGGCCATCGTCGACGCGACCGCTCGGCTCGAACCCGCGCGCCTATCCACCGTCGAGGAGCGCCTGGTGGGACCCAGCGACGCGGAGCGCGCCATCGGGCAGAACCGCAGCCTCGAAGCCCACTGCCTCAACACCGCGCCGATGGGCGCGCTGGCCACGACCTGCGACACGCCCCTGCGCGACCCGTACGCCGAGGTCGAGGGCATGCTCTCGATGTTGGTGGTCGAAGCGCTCGGGGACGGCGCCCCTCACCCACTCGCCATCTATGCGAGCTATCCGGTGCACGCGACGAGCGTCCCGAACACCAACGACCTCTACCACGCCGACCTCTTCGGCGAAGCGGTGCGCACGATCGAAGCGGGCGTGGGCGCGCCTGGGTTCGTCGCGGTGCTGGCCAACGGCGCCGAAGGGGACGTGCGGCCGGACTACGTGACGCAGCGCTTCGACGAGTCGCTGCACCTGGGCCGCGCGCTCGGCACGCGCGTGCTCGCGGCCATCGCGCGCAGAACGCCGGTCGACGCGCCGCGTGTCGCCGCAGCGTTCGAGGACCTGAGCCTGTCGCGGGCCACGGGTGACGGCGCGCGCCTGTGCGCACACCCCGAGCTAGGCCGAGCCTCGGCCGGTGGCAGCGAGGAAGGGCGCACGGGCTTCTACCGCTTCCCGCGTTGGCGCGAAGGGTCACGGGACGACTCGCGTGGGGGCTGCCACGGGCCCCGCGCCCCGTTGCCCTTCCGCAACATCAGCAGCAATGGCTTTCCGAGCCGCGCCCCGCTGTCGGTCGTGGCGGTCGGTCCCGTCACCATCGTGGCCATCCCCGCCGAAGCCACGACCACGGTTGGGATTCGCCTTCGTCAGCGTGTGGCGGCGGCGCGCCCCGGCCCGGTGATGCTCGTCGGGCTGGCCAACGACTACCTTCAGTACGTGACCACGGCCGAAGAGTACGGCCTCCAGCACTACGAAGGCGCCTCCACGCTGTACGGTCCGGGCACTGCGCGAGTGCTCGGAGCGCACTTCGCGGCGCTCGCCCAGTCCATCGCGACCGATGACCCGACGGTCAGCGCCTCCCCGCTCCGCGCCCGGGTGAGGTTCCGTGAGCGCCTCAGCGACGAGCGCCGCAGCCGCGGACCCGTGGTGGAAGCCGTCGTGCGTCACCGCTACGAAGGGCACGTCGCCTACAGCGTCGCGCTGCGAGCGTCGGACGCGGCCTTGCTGCTCGAAGACGGGTCGCCCATCGCCCGCGTGGAGCACCGCCGTCCCGAGGGCTTCGTCCCGGCACGCGACGCGCTCGGGTACGCGCTCGACGACCTCGGGCCGCATCTGATCGTGCGTCAGCAGGGCCGACGCCGTCTGCGCCGCGGCCACTACCAGATCACGTTCGTGGTGCCCGATCAGCTACCGGCGGGGGCCTACCGCATCGTGGTGCGCAGCGCTGGCGTGGAGGCAGCTTCGGCTCCGTTCGGCGTGGGCGTGGCGCCGTGACCTGGCACGACCCCCGCGCCGACGTCAGCGCGTCAGGCGCAACGCACCCTCGGCGCCCGCCTCCTCGCGCGCGCTCTCGTTGGCGTTCGGCGACCGGGCGCGTGCCCGTGAGCGCCGACGACGACGCATCAGCCACGCGAGCGCGCCCAGCGTCGCGAGACCGAGCGGGAGCGTGACGGGCAGCGACTCGCGCAAGCGCCCGAAACGGAAGCGGGAGACGCGCGGCGGCAGGACCACCGTGCGGCTGGGCGTGCTGACGGGCGCGTCCAGCACGCTGCTGGTGGCGGCCGCGACGGGCTCGGGGGCGGGGGCCACGACGCCGAGGTGGTTCATCACCTCGCGCTCGACGCCGCGCACGTACACACGGCGCTCCCCCTCCTCGGTGGTGCGCGCCTCCTCGTCGCTGCCGAAGCCCAGGCGCGCCTCCCAGCGACCGCCGCTGGGCGCGTTGATCACCCCACCCGCGCGGCGCAGGAACATCGCGCTCGACCCGCCGCCGTCGAGGTTCATCGCGTCGTGCGCGCCGATGTCGTGCATGAAGTCGGCGAGCTCGTACAGGTTGAGCCCCCGGCTGCCTCCGCGGCGGCCGTCCACCACCACCAGGAACACCGTGTGGCCGTCGCGCGAGACACCGACGGCGGTGCGCGGGTGGCGCCCATAGGCCGCGCCGATGCGGTCGATCTCACTGTCCGCCACCTGACCTGCGCGCACCAGCGTGGGGATGCCGCTCACCGCCGCGCGGTAGTGATTGTTGGTGGGCGTGCGGCCCGTGCGATGCGTGATGCGCGCGCGTCCGTCGGCCCGCACGGCGAAGAGGGTCGTCTCACCATCGTCCTCGAGCGAGGGCCAGGCCTCGCCGCCGCCCACCTGCAATCCGTACGGGTCGGCGAAGCTGGACCAGAAGCCGCCGTTGATCGCGGCTGCGTAGCCAGGGCCGGTGTCGGCGAACTCGCTCACGGTGGACCAGCGGTCGGCGTGAGGCGTGGCTTCGACGCGCACGCCGGGCACGCGCAGGTCCACCACCAGCGCGTGGATCACCGCCGGACGCGACGTGGTGCGCCGCAGGTAGCGCAAGCCCGGGTTGGGCTGCGTCCACACGTCCTCGTGGGTCACGGGTCGTCCCCGGCGACGGTCCACTTCGCCCGCTCCGTCGGCCCACGCGGGAGAGGCGCCCAGCAGCGGGGTGAGCAGCGCCGCCGCGACGGACAGGGCCACGAGGGCACGCGGCAGGGCGGTGGTCCCGGCGGTTACCGTGCGCGTGGGCGAGGCGACGGTGGCCCCGGCTCGGGAGGCACGTGGGGTCGGCTCGACGGGGGTGGGCATGGGAGAGGTCATCGTGCCGGGACCGGTGCAAGCCGGGATCCAACCCGGATGAGCTCGGATCACGGTCGAATTCATCGGGAATCCGGCTCGCCGGAGGACCCACCGGCACCCCACCGCGGCCCGCTGCACGCGCCCCTGTGGGCCTCCTGCCACGTGGACTCCAAGCGTGGCCCCAGCGAGCCCGCCGGTCGCTGGTCTTTCATGACCCTCCGTCGAGGCCGGGTGGGTGAAGCCGTCACACCCGCGGTGGGCCCCGGCGTCACCTCGGGGTCGAGTCGGCGAAACGCTTGTCCCCATCGCGCATACCAACGGCCCATGAGACTCACCGTCGGGCAGCGCGCCCCCTCCTTCTCCGCCACCACCTGGGACGGCAAGCCCGTGACCCTCGCCGACTTCGAGGGCCAGAAGCTGTGGCTGGCCTTCTTCCGCTACGCATCGTGCCCGCTGTGCAACGTGCGCGTGCGCGCCATCTACCGTCGCGTGGAGGAGCTGCGCGCGGCGGGCGTGGCCGTGGTCGCGGTGTTCCAGTCGCCAGGCGAGAAGGTGCGCGAGTACGTGCTCGAGGGCGACGAGCCGCCCATGCCGATCATCGCCGACCCCGAGATGGTGCTCTACGAGCAGTACGCGCTCGAACGCTCCGTGCTGGGCTTCTTGGCGCCGCGCAACATCGGGAGCTTCTTCGAGTCGCGCAAGCTGGACGTGGGCGGACTCTCCCCAGACGGGCCGCTGGACCGCATCCCGGGCGACTTCCTGATCGGGCCGGATGGCACGCTGGTGGACGTCTTCTACGGCTCGGCCATCTCGGACCACATCCCGTTCGAGCAGGTGGACGCCTTCATGGCCCGCTGAGGCCAGCACAGCGCCAAGCCCAGCGCCCCGTACACGACAGACTGCACCACCAGGGGCAGCGCGTCGCCAGGCAGTGCCGCGAAGGGGTTGTTCAGGTGCGCGCCGAGGTGCGCCAGGACCACCAGCAGCAGGCTGCCCGAGCCCCGCAGGATGAACGAATAGAAGAGGCTGCCGCCCGTGAACAACAGCAGCAGCACCAGCCACAGCGCGAGGGGTACGCCCGCCGCGACGAACATGGGGATGTGCCACAGGCCCCACAGCAGCCCGACGATGCCCGCGCCGCCGAACACGCCGTAGCGCGCTTCGAGGCGCGGCTGGGCATAGCCACGCCAGCCCAGCTCCTCGCCGAGCGAGATGACGCAGGCAGAGACCACCAGACCCACGTGAGGCACGTAGCTCACCGCGCCCTCACGCCCCGCGAGCTCGAGCAGCAGCAGGATGCCCGTGAGGCCCAGGCCGGGCACCAGCAGCGCAAGCGCGTACCACCCGACCGACACGCGCGCGCGGGTCAGCGGCGTGAGCAGCCGGCGTAGGCCAGCCCGCCCTTCGTCGCGCCATGTGAGCCCCAGCGCCGCCACGGCGGGCCCGAGGATGCCGAGCATGGCCAAGCCCAGCAGCGGACTGTCGGGCGCCAGCCTCCCGCGCGCGGCCAAGAGGGCGCCGGGGACCTGGAGCGCCCAGGTGAACCCGAAGGCCAGCGTGAAGAAGACGAACGTGGAGCGGGGCTTCGCTGCCTGGGAGGTGGGCATGGGTGTTCGACAGCGCGGCCGGCGCGATGTTCCGGCCCTGCGGCGCGAGTCGTTGAACCGCAAGCCCGTCCGTGGGAAGCCTCGGCCCATGGACACCCTGCGCATGCCCGCCGAGTGGGCCCCGCACGACGCGTGCTGGCTCGCCTTCCCGTACCTGGCCGACGAGTGGCAGGGGCACCTCGAGGACGCCCAGTCCGACGTCGCCGCGTTCGCGTGCGCTCTGGTAGCGGCCGGTGAGCGCGTGGAGCTGCTGGTGCGCACGCCCGCCATCGAGGAGACGGCCCGCGCCCTGATCGGGCCCCTGTCCGAGGTGCGCTATCACCAGGTGCCCTACGGGGACTGCTGGGTGCGCGACACGGGCTGCGTGTTCGTGTTCGAGCCGGGTGCGCCGGCGGGGTTGGCGGCCCGCTCGTTCGTGTTCGACAGCTGGGGGGGCAAGTTCGACATGCCGGGGGACCCCGAGGTGTCGGGCCACATGGCCGGGTTGGCGGGGGTGCCCGTCACCGCCGCGAGCTTCGTGCTGGAGGGGGGCGGCATCGAGACCGACGGGCTCGGCACCTTCCTGGTGACCGACTGCGTGGTGGACCGCAACGCCGGCTGGACACGCGAGACGGCCGCGGCCGAGCTGCAGCGCACGCTGGGCGCGAAGGTCGTGCACTTCGTCGACGGCCTGCTGAAGAACGACCACACGGACGGGCACATCGACACGCTGGCGCGCTTCGTCGCCCCCGGGAAGGTCATGTGCATGGCGCCGGCAGGCCCCGAGGACCCCAACCGCGAGGGGCTCGAGCAGGTCATCGCGTCGCTGGCCGGCAAGCGCGACGCGCGCGGCGAGCTGCTGGAGGTGGTCACGGTGCCGTCGCCGGGTGCGGTGATCATCGATGACTTCCTGACCCCCGCCAGCTACTGCAACTTCTACATCGCCAACCGCGCCCTGCTGCTGCCGGCCTACGGGGTGCCCGGGGACGAGGTGGCGCGCGCCGCGCTGGCCCCGCACTTCCCGGACCACGAGGTGGTGCTGGTCCCCACGAGGGGATTGATCGTGGGGGGTGGGGGGTTGCACTGTGCGTCTCAGCAGCAACCCCGCGCGCCCGGCGCCGAAGGAGCCCCCTCATGACCACCGACAAGCCCGAGAACCTGCTACGCGTCGGCGTGGTGCAGTGCGCGCTCGGCCGCACGGAGCGCAGCGAGAACGTCGACGAGGTGTCGCGCTTGATTCGCAAGCTCGCGGAGCTGGGAGCCCAGGTGATCCTCCCGCCGGAGCTCTTCGAGGGCGCCTACTTCTGCCAGCAGGAGCGCCCAGAGTTCTTCGACTTCGCGCACCCGATGGACGACCACCCGACGGTCAAGCGCATGCAGGCGCTGGCCGCCGAGCTCGAGGTGGTCATCCCGGTGAGCGTGTTCGAGCGCGACCGCCAGCAGCACTACAACACCATCGCGATGGTGGACGCCGACGGGAGCGTGCTGGGCACGTATCGCAAGAGTCACATCCCCGACGGGCCAGGCTACGAGGAGAAGTTCTTCTTCCGGCCGGGCAACACGGGCATGAAGGTCTGGGACACGCGCTATGCCCGCGTGGGGGTGGGCATCTGCTGGGACCAGTGGTTCCCCGAGTGCGCGCGCGCCATGGCCCTCGCGGGCGCCGAGCTGCTGCTCTACCCGACGGCCATCGGCAGCGAGCCCGAGGAGCCCGAGCAGGACAGCCGGGACCCCTGGCGCCGCGTGATGATCGGGCACGCCGTGGCCAACGCCATGCCCGTCGCCGCCGCCAACCGCGTGGGGCTCGAGGGCGAGCAGCGCTTCTTCGGGTCGTCCTTCATCTGCGACCAGCGCGGCGACCTGTGCGTGGACATGGACCGCGAGGAGATCGGCGTGGGCATGGCCGTGTTCGACCGCGACGAGCTGCGCCGCTACCGCGCCAACTGGGGCTTCTTCCGCGACCGGCGCCCCGAGCTGTACGGCGCGCTGACCGAGACCTGAGCGACGGCCAGGGTCCGCCCCGGCGACTCAGCTGCCACGCTTGGACCAGTTCTCGACCTCGATACCCTTGAAGCGGGTGAAGTCCTTCACGTTCAGCGTCACGAGCGTCAGCTGGTTCACATGGGCCACCGCCGCGATCTGGCCATCGACGAAGGGGGTGGGCTTCCCCAGCCTCTCGAGCCGCGCGCGCTCGACACCGTGCCAGCGCGCTGCCGCATGGTCGTAGGGGAGCACAGGCAGCGACGCCAACACCACGTCTTCGAGGTAGGCCTCGATGGCGCTACGACGCTTTCCCAAAGGGAGTCGCGCGCACCCGAACGTCAGCTCGTGCCAAACGGGCGCCGCGATGGCGCACTCGTGACCGTGTTCTTCCAGTTTTCGGAGCACGCTGGCGTTGGGCTGCTTCGAGAGGGGTGAGGAGACGATGCTGGTGTCGAGCAGGAAGCGAGCGGTCAAAACGCGACCTTCCGACCAGGCTCACGATCGCGAACCGCGGCGAACGCGTCGTCCTCCGAGCCCAGCTCTTGCGGAGAGTGTGTGGCGGTGAAGCGCCGCAAGGCATCTCCAAACGACACGCGCCCTGCACGCAGACGCTCGAACTCGTGCACGGACACCAGGACGGCGACGGGCTTCCCTCGCCGCGTCAGCTCGACCGCCTCACCAGCCTCCGCCTGGTCCACGATGCGGGGCAAGTTGGAGCGCGCATCGGCGATGGAGTACCGCTTGGTCACGAGCAGAGTGTACACCTTGATGTACACCTGTACAAGGCCACGGTGACGGCTGCGGCGACTGCGTGCACGGGAGCCCTTGACGCCTCGTCATTCTCGGGTACCTTTTGTTGAAAATGAAAGTCAAAGTCGTTTTCATGAGAGCGTGGGAGTCGTTGGGGGGGCTCCTCGCGGCACGCCGCAAGGGGGTGTACCGGGTCCACCGCGTGCTCGGGATCGTCCTCGCGCTGTGGCTCGCGCTGCTGGCGGGGACCGGCGCCTTGCTGATGTTCCGCGCTGAGCTGGACTGGCTGACGACCCCTGCACTCCGCATCTCTCCAGCTGCCGCAGGAGAGCGGGAGTTTCGGCCCGCTAGGGTTCTCCGTGGCGTGACCGCCTACGCGCCCGAGGCCACGGTGCTACGCGTGGACAGGCCCGAGACCGTGCGCTCGGCCAGCTTGGTGCGGGTTTCCGAGGGGGCCTACACCACGGAGCTGTTCGTCCATCCACGCACAGGGGCGGTCCTCGGCGGGCGGAGTCTCGACGGTGAGACACACTCGGTGGCCGATACCCTGCGACAGTTCCACGTGCGCCTGCTGCTGGGCGCGTGGGGTCGACCGTTGGTGGGTGTCTTGGGGGTGCTGTGGCTGGTTGCGCTCGTCACAGGCTGGTGGGTGCACGGGCGGCGTCGCCCCACGCGGCGCACACGCTCGCTGCGTGCTCGACTTCACGGGGGTCTGGCCTACACGACGCTGCCGTTCGCGATCTTGATGGGTCTCTCCGGGGCCTACCTCGGGCTCGAGACCGTCCCGTACCTGCTCGAGCGCGTGCAGCGGGCACACGCGACATCCACGAACGCGGCGGTCCCGAGCCAGACGCCGGCGGTCGCGCAGGCCGGACCACCTGGTCCCCACACCACCGCGCTGCCCGAAGCTCCTACGGTCCCAGAGGAGAGGCACGACAGATCCCACGGGGAGCTCGTCCGAGCGCGCCTGAGCGAGCTCACGAACCTGGACGCGCACGTCCGGCGCGTGTCTCCGGAAGCGGGCGTGACCACGCTGTTCCCGCCGCTCGAGGCCGGGCAGACCTGGCTCGTGGCGCTCAGCCGGACCTCACCCCTCTTGCCGCCGGGGTCCGTCGAGCTCGAGCTGGGAGCATCCCACTCCCCACGGCTCTACCCCCCCGACACGCTAGGCCATGTCACGGGCGCGCTCGAGGCGCTGCACGTGGGCTCGTTCGCTGCCCACGCGGGCCCCTTCGCGTGGGTGCTGCGCGCGCTCTGGGCCCTGCTGGGCCTCACGCCGGCCGTCGTCGCCATGGCCGGCCTCTACGGCACCTACCGCCGTCTCCACGTCCGCGCTGCGAAGCGCCACCCCCTCCCTCTCTCCCCACTACCCCTACGAGACCCCACATGAACCCGAACCGCAAATTCATCAGCCGCCCACACGAGTGCAAGAAGACGCGCCTGGCCGAGAGCGCCGTCGCGTCGGTCGACGTCTCGGACTGCGGCGTCATCTACCTGCACATGGGCGCCGTCACCCTGCGCCTCGCCCCCAGCGTGCTGTCCGAGCTGCTCTCGACCCTGGGCGAGGCCGTGGCGATGCACGCCTGTCAGCAAGCCTCGGGCGACGGACCCTTCGACTGGATGAGCCGCGTCGAGTACGAGTCCTGAAGCACGGACGAGCCAACCCGCGCCGTGTCGGCTACCTTGGCGCCCCGATGGCGACTTCCCCCCGAGAGGTGACGCGACGTGGTACGAGCCACGTGGTGTGCGTGATGTCCACTTGGCTCCTGCTGACGCTGGACGCCACCGGCTGCGGAGGGGGCGACCCGGGTGTGGATCAAGGCAGAGACCAGGCGGCAGACCAGGCACTGTCAGACGGGGGCGCGGACCAGAGCGCGCCCGTCGACCTGGGCGGCGACCTCGCCATGGTCGATCTCGGACGGGACCTCGGCAACGGGCTGGCGGACGTGGGTACGCCCGACCTGAGCACGGGCCCCACCGACGTGGGCACACCCGACATGGGCACGCCCGACCTGAGCGCGGGGCCCACCGACATGGGCGCACCCGACGAAGGGCCGCCATGCGGGCCTGCGACCTGTGCGGGCTGCTGCGACAGCTTCGGCACCTGCCGCGCGGGTGACCAGTTCTCGTTCTGCGGGCTCGGGGGCGGTAGCTGTGACCGCTGCACCTGGCCAGAGTCGTGCGAGGTGGGTACCTGCGAGCCGCGCGCCTGCTCGGCGACCGCCCCCTCGCGCGGCGTCGACGGTAGCGACGACTGTGGCCCCGCCGGCCGCGAGTACGTCTGCGACTGCCCCGACAACGCGGCGGGGTGCGTGGGGACTGGGGTCTGCGTGTCCCAGTACGAGACCCGCTTCCGCTTCCGCGTCGCCACGGCGCAGTTCGACCCGAACGTCATGTACGACCCCGGCCCGCCCGGGCCCGACACGACGATCGCGCCGGACCCCATCGTCGAGCTCGAATTCGGGAACACGCCCGCCTACACGACGGCGCTGGTCGAGGGCGTCTACTACCACGCGTACGAGCCCATCGTGGGCGTGCTGCGGGGCGTCACGGGCCTGCCGCTCTTGCGGGTGACGCTGTACGACGCGGACTATCCCGGCCTCTCCGAGCGCCTCCACTGCGACTTCTCGCTGGACGAGGCGGAGGACGTGCGCTCCCGCCGTCTGGTGTGTCAGGAGGGCGCCGTGTACGTGGAGCTGTTCGTCGAGCCGCAGTAGCGGTAGCGCGTCAGCCTCGCCGAGCCCGAGCAACCGGCCCGGGCCGCGCAGCTCACAGCGCGAACGTCGGGCTCACGGAGCGCGCCCGCGCAGCACCCGTACGGTCCCACCAGGGGTCGAGACCCGCCCGTACATGTCGACCACCAGAGCCCGCACCTCGCTGCCCACGCGCACTTGGCCGCGTCCCGTGACGGTGGGCGAGCCACAGCGCCCGCCGAGGGTGGCCTCGGCCAGGAGCTCGGTGCCGCCCGTGCCGACGTCGATGAGCTGAACGTCGCCGCCGCCCACCGGCTCCAGCACGACAAAGGAGTAGGCGCCTGGGACCGCCCGCGTCAGGCGCACGCGCGTGACGTAGTGCAACAGCTCGATGCGACCGCGCGACGCTTCGCGGGACTCGCGCCGTTCGAAGTGCGTCACCCGAGCGAGCCCAGGGTCGGCGGGCGCGGCCGCCAGCGTGCCGCCGATGGTCAGCCTCGGGAGCGTGACACCTTCGGGGGTGAGCCCCTCCACCGTGTACTCACCGTCCGCGGGCGCGCGCGCGAAGTCAAGCCGCACCAGACCCCCGGGGAGCGTGGTCGGGGTGAGCGGGATGCGCGTGGCACCGCGCACCAACGCGGCCGCGTGGCTCAGCGTCAGCTCTCCGTTGGGGCCACTGGTGACGGGGACGCCACCGCGCACGTAGCCATAGTCCAGCGCCACCAACAGGGATCCATCGCGGGGGACCGGCCGCTCGAGAGGCGTCACGATGCGCCCGGAGGGGACCGGCATGGCGCACAGCGCCTCGGCGCGCGAGGCCGGTGCAATGACTGCGACGCAGCCCAGGAGGAACAACACGTGGGCGAGGCGATGGTGCGGCATGGCTCATCATACCCCGCGCCGTCGGCGTTGCTTGGCGCGCTGCGCAAGGTTCAGCGAGGAACGATGGGCACCGTCACCGCGACAGGGTCGTGAGGTTCGGGTCGCGCGCCGCTCGAACGGAGCGCGCCCACGTGGAGGGACGGCGCTGAGGCTCGCTCTGGCGTGCCGCTCGGGGCCACGGACAAGTGCGTGACGTCCGTCGTGACCCGGTCACCGGCGCGCAGCACGGCTGGCGACAGCGCGCCCTCGAAGAGCAGCGTCACACGCCGTAGCGGCAGCGCCTCGCCCACGCGCAGCGCCAGGTCCGAAGGGCAGGGCCCGTGGGCGACGAGGTGCAGCCGTACGCCGTCCCCGGTGGGCAGGCGCGTTCCGTGGGTGACTGCGAGGCACGCCGTCAGGTCCTGCTCGCGCCGAGCGACGGGGCCGCTCGCCTCATCCAAGAAGGGCCCGAGCCCGGACCGAGGGTCGCGTCCGCGCTCGAGCAGAACGTACGGCGGAGCGTACAGCCGCACGCCGCGATCCTCGCGGGCCATGAACGCCCGCACCACGGGCTCCTCCGCCGTCCGTAGCAGGGTGCCTTGGCCGACATAGCGAGCGCGGTGGGAGACGTCGAATACCGCAAAGTCCACCTGGCGCTCCGGCGGGGCCGCGCGGTGCAGCGCTCGCCTCTCGGCCAGGTGCGGGAGCAACGCGTCGGGCGCCTGCACGGAGGCCCCCTCGGGGATGCTGGCGAGCACCTGGCGCGCCGCGTGCGTGGCGTCGTCGTCGACGTAGGAGCCCACCCGACAAGGCAACGCGCCGGGCCCACAGCCGCCGAGCACGTAGGCCACCACGGACGTAGCGCCCACCGCACGACGGGCCCACGCGCGACGTCGCTCCCCATCGGCACCCCACCATGCGTCCAGCCGCGCGAGCCCGTGGATGCCAGCCCACGACACGGCCGGCAAGGCGGGGGTGAGGTAGTGGGTGCGCAGCTCGCTGGTGGTCGGAAACCGGCTCAGCAGCAGCATGGCGAGCACGGGAGCAGCGGGCAAGAGGCGCGCTGGTGACAGCAGGGGCAACAAGAGCAACGGCGCCAGCACGCGCGGCAAGAACGACGCCTTCTCCGGCTGGCCGAGGTGAGAGAGCACCTCTCCCGGTTGTGCGAACAGCGCCAGCACGGCCGAGACCAGGCTGCCACCCAGGTGTCCGAAGTGCTGGTCCACCGAGCCGCCCACGGGCGCGAAGCGCGGGATGATCACCCCCACCCACAGCACCAGATACAGCAGCGAGCCGAGCGCGACGGCCAACGCGACGCGCTGTCCGTGGTGCCCGTCGAGGGATGCCGCTGGACGCCACAGCCACCACGCGAGCGCACCCGTCAACGCGGTGACGGCGGCCAGGTCTTCGCGACACGCGAGCACCGCCAGCGTGGCCCACCCCAGCTTGCGCGCGTCTCGCTGGTCCACGGCCGCGAGGCACCACACCAACGGCGCGAGCGCGAGGGTGCTGGGGTGGAACTCGTAGCTGAGCACGTGGCTGACGTTGGGATGCAGCGCGAACACCAACCCGGCCAGCGCACCCCAGGGACCGAGCCGCCGCATCCCGAGCTCGGCCAACGCCTGCGCGGCCAGCCCCGCGCTGAGGGTCTGCGCCAGCAGCAGCACCGGAACCGTGCCGAACAGCATGCCGAGGAAGCCGAGCGGGACCAGCACGGGCGAGGCGTGCAGCCCCAGCACGTGCGCGCCCATGATGGGGTCGTACAGGTCCCCGCGCGAGAGCCCGTAGGCCATGCGCGCATAGAACGCCAAGTCGAAGGTCTGGTTGTGGACGCTCCGAAAGCGCAGGTAGCCCATCGCGCCGAACACCAGCACGGGGGGCCACGCGGCAAACACCAAGCGACGCACGCGGGACCTCGACCTGCTCAGCGACCGCGCACGGGGCGCTCAGATGCGCATGGGCATGACGACGCCCACGAAGTCGGCGCCGTCGCCCACGGGCTTGAGGACGCCCGGGTCGACCTCGCCGTTCAGCTCGAGCGCGACCTCGTCATGGGGCAGCGCGTTGAGCGCCTCGAGCAGGTACTTGGCGTTGAAGCCGATGGACAGCGGGTCGCCCGCGTAGTCCACCTCGAGCTCCTCGACGCCCTCACCCACGTCGGGGTTCTGGCTCTGCACGCGCAGCAGGCCGGCCGAGAGGTGCAGCTGCACGCCGCCGCTCTTGTCGTTGGCCACCAGGTTGATGCGCCGCAGCGACTCCACCAGCCGCGCGCGGGAGGCCACCACGCGCTTGCTCTGCTGCTTGGGGATGACCTTGTTGTAGGGCGGGAACTGCTCGTCCGCGAGCTTCACGCTCAGGCTCAGGCCCTCGCGCACGAAGAACGCGTGCCCCTTGGTCTTGGCGACCGCGACGGTGGCCGGCGCGTCGCTGCCCTTCTGCTCGGCGCGAGCCTCCTCGATCATGCGCTTCAGCTCGGCCACGCCCTTGTGCGGCACCAGCATGGTGAACTCGAGCGAGACGCCCGTGCTGTGCTCCGCCTTCGACAGGCGGTGACCGTCGGTGGTCACCAGGCGCAGCTTGCCGCCGTCGATCTCCACCAGCGTGCCCGAGAGGTGCGGGCGCGTGTCGTCGTGCGACATGCTGTACTGCGTGAGGCCGATGAGCTCGCCCAGGCGGGTGGCGTCCAGCTCCGCGAAGGTGGCGTTCTCGGGCACGGGCAGCGGCGGGAAGTCGTCGTCCGCCATGCCGGGGATCTTGTAGCGCACCTTGCCACAGCGGATCTCGCAGGCGTGGTTGGCCCCGACGTTGAAGCTGACCTCACCCTCGGGCAGGTTCTTCACGATGTCGAACAGGGTGCGCGCCGAGATGGCCACGCTGCCGGCGCGCTTGACCTCCGCGACCGAGAGCGAGGTGACCCCCAGGTAGAGGTCGGTGGCGGACAGCCGAACACGGTCCGTGCCCTCGGTGGCGAGCAGGATGTTCGACAGGATGGGCATCGAGCTCTTCCGGTCGGCCACCGCGTGCGTGCGGGCCAGACAGCGGAGGAAGTCGCGTTTGCTGATGCTGAACTCCATGGGAGTCGCTCTCTACTACGAAACGAGCCAGAGGCGAAGGGGATCGCGACGGGTCACGAGCGGGGGGCAAGGGTGCCGAGGAGAGAGATCATGAAAGGGAATTTAAAGATCTCTTCTTCTTCTTAGGGGCTGTGAGTAGTGTGATGTGCCGTGCAAGTAACCGATATTGTTCCACTTAGCCAAGCACCCGGGGTGTGGATGAAAACGTGGAGGCGCTGTGTGAAACGTGATCCACTGGAAACCCACAGGGGTTGTCCCCCGCCACTCACAAGGGTTGTCCACAGGTTTCGAGGCGCGCTTTTTTTTCGTGCGGACACCGTGCGCGTGTCGGGTGCCCTGGCCATGGCAGGCGGATTCGCGGCTCCACGCGGCAGGCGATATTTCACTGGCAGTGCATTTTCTGGTTGGCACTTTACTACCGGAACGTGAAATTGGTAACAATGACGGCGACGGTCTCCGCGCTTGCTCGCGAGTCCTCGACACCCCCCCTAACGAGATGACTTGGAGTAGCTTGATGCGAGACCTCCTGAAGGCCGCTTGCGTATGTACCGCCTTGATCCTCGCCCATGGGTGTGGCTCCGGCGGGTCCGGCGTCGGCTTCGATCTCCGTAGGGACGCGCCCCCGTTCGCGAACGTCGGGGGAGACGCCATCGTCCAGCTCACCGGGGACTCCGCCGCCCGCATGTTCGGAGCCGACGTGGTCTGCGAAGGCGGGAACCTCCCGTGTGTGACGCTGCCCGTGGCCCAGACGTGGATCGACGCCGTGAACGAGACGCTCGCCGAGGGACGCAGCGAGGGCATCGCGGTGCTCACGCAGCTCTTCCACCGAGGCGACCTCGATCCGCGGGACTTCGGCGCCGAGACGGTGGGGGAGCTCACGCTCGAGGGGAACACGCCGCTGCAGGCCGAGCTGGCGTATTGGACGGCGACGCAGCACGTGCCGGACGCGGTCAGCAACCAGCGCCTCACCGCAGCGGAGGCGGTGCCCTTCTTCCAGGAGGCCCTCCAGCGGGGCGCCGAGGAACGCTATCGTCTCGCGCTCGCTGTCCGAACGGGGACGGGCTTCGACTCCGGCCACGCCGTGGTGCCCGTCTCGATCCGCGCGGGGGACGGCGAGGGGCGCTACCTCCTTCGCATCTACGACAGCAACTTCCCGCAGCGGCTCCGCGACATCGAGATCGACACGGTGGCCAATCGCTGGATCTACGTCGTGCGGGTGAACGACGACATCACCCTACGCTACGAGGGGACCGCGACGAACGGGAACTACCTCTACGTCGCGCCGGTGTCGGAGCGGCTCGGCGTCTTGCGCGCGCCCTTCGCGTCGGACGCCGCGAGCGGCTGGCTCGTGCACAGCGGCCAGATGAACGTCTCCGTCGATGCGGGCGCTGGCGTCGTCGGCGTCGAGGGCGGCACTGTGACCGAAGCAGGCGGCACCATCTCGCCGCTTTTCACCCGCTGCCCCCTCTGTGGCGGGAGCCGCGGGTTCCTGAACTACAAGCTGACGGGAGGCTCCAGCACGGACGGTCCGGTGAACGTGAGCTTCACCGGGGTCGCGGGGTCCTCGGGCACGGGGGATGCGAGCTTCGGGCTCACCGGGCGCAACCACGCGACGCGCGTCACCGGGGTGGGAGCCAGCTCCCAGAGCTCCGGCTTCAGCGGGTCGTTCAGCGTCGAGCCCAACGGCGACCTCGAGCTGACCAACTCCTCCGGGACGCCGCTCCGGGTGTCGTCGGCGAGCACCGTCGACGGGATCACGTCGTCGATCAACGTCACGATCGAGGGAGCCTCGACGAGCGTGAGGATCGTCCGCAACGCGGACGGAACGGTGGGCATCGACCTCTCGGGCGTCCCTGCGGGTGTCTCGGTCACGATCGGCTTCCTCTCGAACGGACCGAACGCCGCGCGCACGAACCCGTACATGTCGGAGTTCACGTACACGTTCGTGAGCGACGGGATGGACAGCACCGCGACCTTCGACCCCGAGGACGGAGGTCTCCGCGTCGGGAGCGAGCTCTACGGTGGCCCCTGCTTCAACCAGCAGCTCGACGCAGGAGAGGGTGGCGTCGACTGTGGAGGCGTCTGCACGCGGCGGTGTCGTCCGGGCGCTGCCTGCATGGTGGACGCCGACTGCGAGACCTTCGTCGGGAGCAGCTCGTATCAGTGCAACGCGGGTGTTTGCGTCTCCCCCACGTGCATGGACGGCCGGCAGAACCAGTCGGAGGTCGACGTCGACTGCGGGGGTCCCAATTGCGGGCCCTGCCGGGCGAACAACGACGACCCTCCCAACTGCCTCTCCAACTTTCAGTGCGACTCGAACGTCTGCGAGAACAACGGCTGCGTGGAGACCAAGGCCATCCGCGTCCGCGCGTCGGGGCTCGCGCAGGGTTCGTCGATTGAGCTGCTGGTGGTCGAAGACGGGGTCATGACACGCCGCTTCGTCACGGCGACGTCCACGGAGCCGGCGGTCTACCCACTCGGAAACGCGCGCGTCTACAACGTGAGCATCTGGGCGCAGCCCAACGGGGCGACCTGTTCGTTCGCGCCGAGCCCCGCCACGTCGGGGACCGCCACGGAGGCCGTGACGCTGGAGCTGAGCTGTGGCCGGTCGAACGCGGAGCTGGCGCTCTACGTGCGGCACATCGTGCGCCCGCCGTCGTTCACGCTGACCCAGACGATCGACGGCGTCGCGCAGATGGTGAGCTTCAACCAGTCCGGTGCCATCACGCTCGGCACCTTCAGTTCGAGCTGGGAGCTCGAGATCACGAGCCAGCCCACCCAGAACTTCGGGGGCACGCTGGTGCGCTACTCCTGCCTCTTCGAGCGTGACCAGCACTGGCAGCCGATCGCGCCCACGTCGCGCATCAGCGCGACCTTCAATCCCAGCGAGGCGCGCCACATGCCTCAGATCGTGTGCACGCTCGAGTCGCAGCGTCCGCCAGACATGGGTCCAGTGGACATGGGTCCGCCGGACATGGGCTCGTCCGATCTCGGCATGGTCGACCTCGGCGGGACCCCATGCATGAACGACGGCCAGTGCAGCTCGAACAACTGCTACTGCGGCGCGAACTCGGGCAACTGCACCGGGCTGACGGGGCTGTGCGCGGCGGGGGGCCGAGCGGTCATCGACACGCCCACGACGAACGGCGTCGCGCCGTCGGGCACCTTCACCGTGCCGTCGGGCTGCAGCGAGGTCTACATCGAGGCGTGGGGCGCCGCGGGCGGCAACAGCGGCTCGGAGAACCCCTTCACGTTCGCCTACGAGCTCGGTCAGCGTGGCGGGTCGGGCGGCTACGTGAGCGGCACGCTGCCCGTCACGGCGGGAGACGTGCTCACGGTCTGGGTCGGCCAGGGTGGCGCGTGGAACAACAACGCTTCGAGCGGCACGGCGGGCGTGGGCAGCTTCGCGGGCACCGCGGCCAACGGGGGGGCGTCCGCCAGTAACGGCGACTTCATGGACTTCAACGCGGGCGGCACGGGCGGTGGGCTGACCTCCGTGCGCCAGACCGGCAGCGCGACCGTGACGTTCAGCGTCCCGGGCGGCGGTGGTGGCGGTGTGGGCCAGGAGGGCCAGAGCGTGGGCGCCGCGGGCTCGGGCGATGGCTCGGGGCAAGCAGGTGGGGCTGCCCCGGACGTGGGCATCGGCATCGGCGGTGGCGGCGCGGGCGACCCGGCTGGCGCAGCCGGGACCGATCTCGAGGTGGGCGGCCACGCGGGCGCGTACGGGACACTGCCGGGGACGCTGGCGTCGGCGAACGGCGCGGGTGACGGGAACCCGGCGAACGCCTCGGCCTTCGACCGGAGCCTGTGCATGGGCCTGACCGGCGGGAACCCGGCGGCGGGTGCATCCGCCATCATGACTCCCGACAGCGGGGACGGATGCGTGGTCATCCGCTGCGTGGGGCCATGAGGAAGGTGAAGGCGATGAACCAAGCGCTCGCGCAGAACGCGATGCTCTCGACTCGGCCGGCTCGGACCCTCGTGACGGCCCCGGTCGTCGCCGTGGCGGCGCTGCTGGTCAGCTGTGGCCACGGGGGGCCGGACAACCGCTCGCCCGCCGGGCTCGACGAGACCCTGGCGTGCCCGGAAGGGTTCGTCGGGTGGAACTTCCGGACCCACGAGCTGCGGACGCTGAACACGCAGCTCGAGGCCGAGGCCGGGCTGCTCCCGACGCCGCTCGCGGTCGACATCTCGAGCATCACGTGCGGCGGTGACGCGGACAGCGCGACGTCCCAGGCAGAGACGGACCGCATCCGTAGGGCGTGCGCCGGAGCGCTCGCGTGCGACGAGACACTCACCTGCACGGGGGCCGTCACGATCGAGTATCGCTGCGGCGATGCCGACCCCGCCGACGAGACGGTGCTGCGGAGCCGGACCCTGTCGGTGCCCGGATCGGCGGCGCGTGCGATCTCGGTCGACTGTTCACCGCCGGCCGCCGACCCGGCGACTCTCCCCGAGCGCAGCGCCTGCGTACCGCGCTTCTGCCACGGCAAGTCGAGGCGCGACGCCGACCTCAACTGCGTGCCCGACACGACCATGCCTCTGGTGAACGACGTGTCGATGCGCTCGGGGTTCGTCTTCCAGACGCCCGACAGCACCTTCCACGACGCGCGAAACCCGTACTACGGCCCGCTCGTCCGGGGTGAGAACGGGCGCCTCCCCGAGCTCCGCGTTGGCGCTTCGCTGCTCTCGAGCGTGCGCATCCAGATGCCCGACGAGGTCGTCCCCGACCAGGCCCGCGTGACCGTGTGGATGGCCGACGAGTTCAAGCCCGATGGACGCGCCAACGCACCGGACTCCGAGAGCCGCTGGGCGTTCCGTTGCATCGTGCATTCGAACACGGTCACCCCTGCCAACGGGACCGCGGCGTTCGAGCGTCCAGGGTACACCGAGCTCTCGTCACGCCTCGAGTCCGAGATGCCGCGCTCGTGCTGGGACCACGCCGACACGGCCGCCGTGCCCGGGATCCACCCGGAGGTCGAGGCGGATCTCCGACGCCGCGCGGGCCTCGTGCGGAACGGCACCAACGCCGACCTCTACACGCGCAACGCGACCGACGATCCCACCGGCGCGAGCGTCACTGCCTACCGTCGCACAGGCACCGTCTTCTTCGTGTCGTACGACGTCGATGGGGATCTCGCGTGGCTTCGTGAGGACGAGACCGAGGAGAACGTGTGCGCGCCGAATCCGCCCGCGTTCTTCTGGGACGCAAACGAGCAGGCCTTCGACATGTTCGGCTACCTCGACCAGCGTCGCCTCGCGATGCTGAACGGCGGCACGCGCTACCCGGCGATCGAGTACCACCGCATCGTGCGCGTCGGCCCAGTCGAGATGCAGCTGGGCCGCTCCGAGATGGAGATGGCTCAACCGTCCCTGGGGGTCAACAACCTCCCCACCAGCTCAGCCGTCCTCCCGGTGAACTTCAAGTGGTACGTGACCGGTGACCCCGAGGGCACGCCGCATCCCTACACCTTCCGGCGCGCGAGCTCGCTGCCGCCGCTGCGCGCGAACGTCTACCTCTGGCCCGTCGATCGCATCCCGTCTCCGACCGGGCGCTACGAAGGCAACCACCCCTCGATCGGCACCATCCCACTGCGCGGGAACCCTGGGGCTGCCGGTGCGACGATCTCGACCGAGATCGACATCCCGCTGCGTGTCCGCACGCTGCTCTACGACCCGAGCTCGCCGCTCTACGTCGACCCGAACGTGCACGGCGACTCGCGCGCGTTCTACGTCACGGCCTGCGTGGAGAACACGGCTCAGACCTTCGGCGGTCGCTACTTCAACCGGAGCAGCAACAACCTCGAGCAAGGCGAGTGGTGGCTGGTGCCGGCCACCAAGCCAGGGCTGAGTGGGTTGCCCCCCAGCGGCCCGGTCTTCCAGCACTACGGGCGTGCCGAGGGCTGCATCGAGGCGCCGACGCCGGTCGTCATCACGGTGGACCGACTGCTCCGTAGCCAGACCCCGCTCGGCAGCTCGCTCTTCACGGGCGTCCAAGCGACGAGCAGCGCTGGCGACGGAACGATGAGCGGCCAGACCGACAACGACGCGGAGACGAACTGCGACGTGAACGGGACGGGGACGCCCGATCCCACCGCCCAGAACTGCCGCGAGACCGCCAGCGGGGGGATGGCTGGCAACGGAGAGCTCTCGCAGAACTACTACTCGTACGACGTCGACCTCACGCGGCAGAGCGCAAGCGCGAACGTCGCGATCCGAGGGAGCGTCTCGGGCTTCATGGTGCTCGACCCCGCGACCACCACCACCTCGCTGGTCAGCGCTGGCTCGTCGAACCCGGTCACGATCACCGCGACGCCACCGTGGGATCAGATCCGCAACACGCTGGCGCGCAGCACGATGCAACCCCCGGGCTCGCTCCTGCGCCGTCAGTGGACGACGGGGCGCTACGCGGGCATCAGCGGGCTGGGGCTCGCCATCGGGTTCAAGAAGAAGATCAACATCGGCATCCCGGGTGAGGTGATCTTCGCGGTGAGCGCCGGTGTCGGGCTCAACGCGTCGCTCGCCTTCCAGTTCGCTCCAACCTCGAACGAGGCCTACCCCTGCATCGGGGGCCAGGACTGCGTACAGGTCATCGGGACCAACGCGAACGACGCGGCCAACCCGCCGCGCACCCTGAGCGGTGCGGTGACGGATTGCTACGCGCGCGGCGGGCGCCTCGCCGAGATGCGCGAGGGGCTCGAGTCGCAGCGCTTCCACGACGCGGCCAACGCTGCGGGCGCTTCGCAGCAATACTGGGTCGGCGCGCAGCTCGCCTACGGGCACCCGAACCTCGCGTGTCTCGGGCCCGCGTACAGCGCGGCTCACTGCGCCTCGCAGATGCGCACGTCGTTCCGGTGGTTGTCGAACGACCAGGAGTTCGCCACCGCCACGGGCACGGGCGGCGCCACGATCTCCGCGGCCCACACCGCCGCGACGAGCCCGGCGTTCGGCATCGGCCCCTCCGCGAGCGGTCTCCTCTACAGCCCGTCGTCCCAGACGATGTCGGTGGCGAGCGCGGACACGGTGAGGCCCTACGCGTGCGCGTACCCGCACGCCGACAGCGAGGTCTTCCTCAAGTGGTCGCTCGCGCTCAACCTCTCGGCCGGTGCGGGCATCTCGATGGCGTTCTGCACGCCAACCGAGGAGTTCGGCATCTGCCTCCGCGGCCAGCTGAACTTCGTCAGCATCGCGCTGACCCCGACGCTCTCGCAGACGAACCGCCTGCTGTTCCGGGGGACGACCGCATTCGGCCTCCACAGCAACCTCCGGCGCGAGGTGCCCTGGTCGCTCACGCTCCTCGAGGGCGGACTGCAGATCGAGGTCAACGTGTACTTCTTCTCGTTCTCCTACCCCTTGGTCACGTTCAACGGCTTCCGCGTCGCGAGTGGGTTCCTTCAAGACCCGATCGACGCGCCGGTCTTCAGGAGTCTGCAATGAAGCGTTCGACTCTCGTCGCGCTGGGCACCGCAGGCGGCGCGGCCGCGCTCGTCGGTTGGGCCGCGCTCCGCAGCCCTCCGGGTGGCAGTCCGGTCGAGCTCGCGACCGCTGCCCCGTCGGAAGGCGCCGCGCGACCCCTCGCGTCCGCCTTCGGCCTCCCGCCGGGCGCCTCCTCCGCTGGGCGCGCACCCGGCTGTTGGATGCAGCCCGGCGAGACCTACGCGTTCTCGGTCCGCGTCGCGACCGAGCAGCGTCTCGACCCGGCGGCGGCAGGGCTCCCCGCGAACACCCCCTACACAGCGAGCGACTCGGTGACGGCCGTGCTCGAGGCACGCGTCCTCACCGCCACCACCGCATCCGAGCCCGCGACGCTCGTCGGACGGCTGCGCGACGTCGGCGCGTCCACGCCGGAGCGCGCGGGGGCGCTCGCGACACCCTTCATGCTCAGGGTCGGCGAGGACTGTGGGCTCGAGGGCTACGCACGCGCCAGCGGCGCTCATCGCGCCCACGCGCAGCGGCAGCAGGCGATCCTCCACGAGCTCCACTGGCGCTGGCCCGAGGGCGTCGAGCTCGAGGCGACGACCGCCACCGGTCAGAACGCCACGGGCGAGTACCGCGCCCGCGTCGGCTACGACCCCCACGTCGATGGCGCCATCGTGCAGCGACGCATCACCGCGTACACGACCCGCTGGGACGAGCACTCCGACGCCCAGCCTGGCGCGAGCCTCCTCACGGTGCGGGTGGGCGACGGGTCGTGGTTTGCGTCCATGCTGGGCACGGACGAGACCCGTGGCACCAACGGGCGGGCGCGGGTCTCCGTCGAGGCCACGGCGGTGCCCGTCCGCGGGGACGCGCTCGCTGGTGTGCCCACGGACACGTCGCACTACGTGTGGGAGAACCTGCTGCCGCTTCGTCTCGAGGCGCGCGAGCCACGTCGGGTGACCCAAGACGACCTCGAGCGGCGCCAGGCCGTGTCGCACCTCTCGCTCGACGAGAGCGTCGACCGGTTCCTCGGGCGCGTCGCGCGCAACGAGGGCCTCGCGGGCACCTGGCCCGAGCTGACCGACTATCTCGAGGCGCGGCCGGAGCAGACCGTGCCCCTCGTCCACCTCCTGCAGGAGGACGAGATCCCCGAGGCGGCGCGCCCCTCCCTCTACATGGCGCTGAGCCGCGCGCGCACCGAGGAGGCGAAGGCGGTGCTCTTCGCGATCGCGCAGGACGGCGCCGCGCCCATCATCGAGCGGACGCGCGCGATGTTCGCGATGGTCGACCGCGATGACGTGGGGCTCGACGTCGCGCAGTACATGCAGTCGACCGCCATGGTCGACGCTGGCGGCGACGGCGCGACAGAGACGCTCGCGCGCGAGGCGCTGCTCGCGCTCGGCGCCATGGCGGGCCTCCAGGACGACGACGCCATCACCGCGGTCGCCATGGTCGCGGTGGACCAGCGGCTCGCGCGCGCCGAGAGCGCCGCCGAGCTGTCGAGCGCGTTCGGGGCGATCGGGAACATCGGGAAGAGCCAGCACCTCCCCCGGGTGCTGCCCTTCACGACCGACCCGGACCCCACGGTACGCGAGGCCGCGGCGTTCGCGCTGCGCCGGATGGACCCGAGCGAGGCGGGCCCGTTCGTCGCGGAGTGGCTGTCGCGCGAGTCGCACCCGCTCGTGAAGCGCCGCATCTACCAGACCCTCGTGCGCCAGTCGGCGGACGCGTCTGCCCCCCAGCCCGACACCGTGCTCTCGATGGCGCTGCACGAGCTCGCGACGCAGCCCGAGAGCGTGATGACGCGCAAGGCCCTCATTCGCCTCGTCGGCGCGTGCGTACCGCGGAGCGACGCTGCGCGGCAGGCGCTGATCGCGCAGATCCCCGTGGAGCTCGCCGCGCGCTCCGACCTCTACTCCGAGGTCGTGCGCTTCCTCGCTCCAGACGACATCCGAGAAGGCCTCGCCCGGAGGGTTGCCCGATGACATCTCGCGCCTTCGCGCGACGCGCGCACTCACCCCGAGCGGGCCTCGTGTTGGCCTCGCTACTCGTCTTTGCGGCGTGTGGATGCGGTCCGCACATCACGGTCGCGCTCGACGACGACGACGAACGTGAGCTCCCGGCGGGTTCCGATCCAGGGCTCCCCGGCCCCGCGCCCGACCTCGGACCGCCGCCCGACGTCATCGACCTGGGCGCGCCGCCCGCGTGTTGCCCCGTCTCGTTTGCGTTGCGCGACCCCGACGGGTTCGAAGACGAGGTGAGCGTCACCCTGCGCGGCTCTGCGCCGCCGCTCGACGAGGAAGGCGTGGCGCTGACCTTCGCGGACGGCGCTTGGCACGGATCGGCCTGCATCCCCCTCGACTACGTCGGCTACTACTACTACGAGCTCGGCTTCGCGGGAGACCTCGACCCCGAGTCGACCTTCTACGTCACGGCGGTCAACGAGCACGTGCCGCTCACCACGTCGGCGCTCATCGACCCGGTGAACGCGTGGATCCCCCTCAGCTCGTGCGCGGACGATGTGTCGATCCACGCGGACGCCACCACCAACCCGTAGCGGCTGCTATACCAGGCGCCATGACGCAGCGCTTTCAGGACAGCATCGTGTGGATCACCGGCGGCGGTACGGGCATCGGCAAGGCCCTCGCCGTGGAGTTCGCCAAGGAGGGGGCCAAGCTGGCGCTCTCCGGGCGTCGCCGGGACCGGCTGGAGAGCGCGGCCGACGAGCTGCGCGCCCTTGGCGCCGAGGTGCTGGTGGTGCCCTGTGACGTCACTGACGAGGACAGCATCGACCAGGCCGTGTCCGCCGTGGTGGCGCACTTCGGCAAGCTCGACGTGTGCGTGGCCAACGCCGGCTTCTCCGTGGCCGGGCGCATCAAGAAGCTGCGCGCGTCGGACTGGCGCCGGCAGTTCGACGTGAACGTCATCGGTCTTGCCTCTACTTGCCGCGCCGTCATCCCGCACCTGGAGCGCACGAAGGGCCGCATCGCGCTCATCGGGAGCGTCTCGGCGCTCTTTCCGGCGCCTGGGCTCGCGCCCTACTCCGCCAGCAAGGCCGCCGTGCGCGTCATTGGGGCGTCGCTGAGCGCGGAGCTGCACGGCACGGGCGTCAGCTGCACCACCATCCACCCGGGCTTCGTCGAGAGCGAGATCGCGCAGGTGGACAACCAGGGGCGCTTCGACGCCGAGCGCGAGGACAGGCGGCCCCAGAAGCTCATGTGGCCGGCCGACAAAGCGGCCCGCGTGATGGTGCGCGGCATCTACAAGCGCAAGCGCGAGTTTGTCTTCACCGGACACGGCAAGGTGGGGGCGTTCTTCGGGCAGCACTTCCCGGGGCTCGGCTACTGGGCCACTCGGGGGCGCTGAGGGGCGTCACGGCGCTCGCTCGGCGCCATTCGTCGGGCGCTTGTCTCGCCCGACTGAAGAACTCTCGCGAGGGTGCATTCTGAGCGCATTCTGAGCGCGTTCTGGGCCGAATATTCACGCGGGGTTCACGTACTCCGTGACAGGTTGCTGCCGCGCGAGCACGCCTTTCGCGGTCGCCAACCGAGGGTGTCGTTGGGAGAGCCCTCACCGCTTGCACATGGAGGACGAGAAGATGATCAACAGCTCGAGAGACGGGTTGACCCGCGTCGCCGCACAAGGCTTGGCTGGGCTCGTGATGTTGGGGGCGGCCGTACTGGGCAGCGCCTCCGAGGCCGCCGCGCAGCGCACGTTCGGCCTCGCGCCGGCGGCCGCCACGTCGGGTCCGCCGCCGCGCTTCCTGGACGAGGCCTCGCTGCGCGTGGACCTCAACACAGGCACCAACAACGACCAGCACCGCTTCAGCGCGTCCGTCAGTGGCGTGGTGCACGGCCGGGCGCTGTCGCGCGCCGACGCCGTGCGACTGGAGTACAAGGTGGGCACCCGCACCATCGGCTCGGCGCGTTGCTCCGTGGAGGGCTTCGACGGCTTCAACTGGCCCAACCGTGACGGCTACGCGGTGGGCACGTTCAGCTGCCAGACCGAGAAGGTCATCGACACGGCCGAGGACGCCACCATCCAGCTCACGTACATGGACGACGAGGACGACCGTCAGATTGCGTTCCGTCCGCTGCAGATCCGCGTCGGTGCGGCCCCCTACTGGGGCGGCGGCACCAACTTCCGCTACCAGAACTACGTCAACAACCACGGCCTCGTGGGCGCGTCGACCATCTGGCTGCGCGAGCCCCCGTTCGGTCAGGGCCCCAAGGTGATGTTCACGTTCTGGGGCAACCCCTCGCGTGACGCGCGCCGTCCCGACGAGGTCGCCATCCGCTGCTCGGTCAACGGCGAGCGCATCCGCGAGAACATCTCGGTCGGCGGCACCATGATGCACGGCCGCGGCGGCAACGTCGCGGAGTACCAGCCCCAGGAGGGCTCGGGCGACAACTTCGGCTACACCTACTACGAGGTCTCCACGGGCTTCACCTACGACGGCCGCGGCGGACAGGGCGACCGCTACGACCTCGCCGCCCACCCGGGCAACTACGCGTGTCAGGTGCGCGTGGCCGGCACCCCCGTGCGCGAGTTCCTGTTCACGGTGCAGCCCAACGGCAGCATCGCGCCGCACGCCGAGCAGCTGGGCGAGAACGCGCTCTACCTGACGCCCGGTCGCGTGCTGGTGGACACGCGCCTGCCCACGCCCGACCAGTGGGACCACGGCTTCGACCCCGACGCCATCCGCGCGGGCAGCTTCTTCGGGCGCCCCTGGCGCGACGCCAGCTCGCTCTCCGCGATGTTCGGCGCGCTCCCGGCGGCCGTCGTCGGCGCGACCGAGGCGCCGGCCGTGCCCTCGGGGATGAACGTGTCCGGCTTCATCCGTCCGACGGCGCCTGCCGGGCGTGGCGGCAGCTCGCGCGGGGGCAGCGGCGGTCGCGGCGGCTCCAGCATGAGCAGCATGAGCCGCATGCGCTGAGCCGGGCGTCTCATGGCACTGGCGGGGCCAACGCGTCCCGCCGGCGGCGTGCGAGGACGGCGCGTCCTGGGGGTCCCCGGGGCGCGCCGTCGCGCGTTCAGGGGGGTTCTGCTGTGACCTGACGTACGGTAGGGTCAACGCCGTGTCATCCTCCCAGCGCGCCACCGTCGGTGACCTCGCGCGCACGCTCGAGCAGCGTGTGTACGTGGAGCGTCCGTCCGCGCAGCGGCTCTTCGAGCAGCTGCTCTCGTCCGAGGACGGTCGCCCGAGCGTGTTGTACCTGAGCGCGCCCGGTGGGTCTGGGAAGAGCGTCTGTCTGCGGCTGTTCGAGGCCTACGCGGAGCAGCACGGCATGCTCACCTGCTTCCTCGACGCACGCGACGTCCCCGCCGACGCGCGCGCCGCCGAGCTCGCCATCCTGCAGGCGGTCAGCTTGGTGGCCGGGAGCCATCGCGGCGTGGTCTTCGTGGACACCTTCGAGGCGCACCAAGCGCTGGAGCGCGTCTACCGCGAGCGCATCCTGCCGAAGACGCCCCGCTCGGTGCGCGTGGTGCTCGCGGGTCGCATGTCGCCCGACGGCGCCTGGGCACGCGACCCAGTCTGGTCGCAGCTGATGCTCACGCACCGGTTGCCGCTGCTCAGCCACGAAGAGGCCCGCGCGCTGCTCAGCGCCCGCTTCGTGCCCGAGGTGGAGCACGACGAGCTGATCGCGCTGGCCCGCGGACACGCGCTGACCTTGGCCTGCTTGGCCACCGAGGGCTACGAGCGCGGGCAGCCGTTCCGCGCGGGCTCGAGTCAGCTGGCCGAGCTGGGCGACCCGCTCGAGCTGGACGAGAAGCTGGCCATCCTGACGCTGTGCTTGGGACATTGGATGCCGGAGAGCGACTTGGTGCGCGTGGCCGGTACGGGCTCGTTCCTACCGCAGCTCGAGCGCCACGCGTTCGTCGAGCGCGTGGGCACGCGTTGGCGCATCCACGAGCTGTACCGCGACGGGTTCCTGGCGCGGCTGCGCGGCGAGCTGGTGGACGAGCTGCCGGGGGTGGTGCGGCGCGCCATCTGGAACGTGGTGGCCCGCTCACGCGACGAGACCGACTTCGACAAGCGCGTGCAGCTGCAGTTCGAGGTGGGCTTCCTGCTGCGGGCGCTCCCACCGGGCGAGGGCTTGCTCGAGCGCTTCGAGATGGAGGCGTACTACCGCGACGGCCTGCGCGACGACGACGTGCCGCTGATCGTCGCGGCCGTCGAGCGCTTCGAAGGGTCCGCGAGCGCGGCGCTGGCGCTGGCGCACCTCGCGCGCTTCCCCGACCTGTGTACGGTGCTGCGGGATCCCACGGGGGCGCCCGTGGGCGTCACCATCTGGATGGATGGGTCGCGCCTCGAGGAACGCGACGCGCTCCGTGATCCCGCCGCCGCCAAGCTGCGCGCGCTGCCCGGTGGCGAGCAGTCGCACATGGTGCGGTGGTGGTTCACGCTGGATCAGTACCAAGCGCCGTCGGCCGCCTTCTCGCACCTCACCGTGCACGCCACGTCGGTCGGGCAGGCGCGCCTGCGCACCCCGGTGCACGGGCACTTCGTGCACACGCTGACGCCCGCGTCGGGGGCCACCTGGTGCGAGCTGGGGCTGCTCGACCGCATCCCGGAGCTGGAGTTCGAGCTGGACGGAAACGCCTACGCGGTGGTGGGCTACGACTTCCGCAGCGAGACGCAGCACGAGCGCATGGTGCGCGACATCGAGCGCATGCTCGACATCTCCGCCAGCATGATGGGGCCACCGCCGGCCAGCGAGGCCTCGGGTACGCACCGCGCGATGCCCTCGGGTGCTCCGCCTCGGCACACCACGGCCCCACCGCCCGCGGACCGGGCGAGCGTGACCGACGCCGTGACCGAGGCCCTGCGCTGGTACCGCTACGACGACCGCCTGAGCCAGAGCCAGCTGGCCAGCGGCATGCCCGGGGACAGCCCGCTCGAGCGTGCGGCGCGGGTGCGCGCGCTGTTGGACGAGGCCCACCAACGCCTGCGTCCCACCGGGCGTAGCCCCGAGCCCGCCACGCTCATCGCGCGCTCGTACTTCGAGCGTGAGGACAAGCAGCTGGCCATCGCGCACGACCTCGGGCTCGCGCACGGCACGTACCGCAGACGCCTGCGAGAAGCCGTCAAGCAGCTGACGGTGTGCGTGGAGAGCGTGTGGGCCGAGCAAGGCCACTGAGCGTCGTGGGGCGCGCGCCCGCGCTAGCGGACGAGCCGCGGGCGGAGGCCGGGCTGTTCCCCGCGCTGCTGCGCCACTGGCGCCGACAGCGGGGACGCAGCCAGCTGGACGTGGCGCTCGACGCCGGCGTGTCCACGCGCCACCTGAGCTTCCTCGAGACCGGCCGCGCCGGGCCCAGCCGCGAGATGGTGCTGCGCCTGGGCGGGGCGCTGGCCGTGCCGCTGCGGGACCAGAACCGCCTGCTGGACGCTGCCGGGTTCGCGCCGGAATTCCCCGAGCCCGACGCTGCGGGGCCGCTGACCCCGGCCATCGAGCAGGCGCTCGCGCGCATGCTGGCGCAGCAGGAGCCCTACCCGCTGACCGTGCTGGACCGGCGCTACGACATCGTGCGGGCGAACGCGGCGGCCATGCGCATCCTGCCGCGCTTCGTGGCCGACCCCATCACGCTGCGCGGCCCGCTGAACGTGTTCCGCATGCTGTTCGATGCGCGCATGGGGCGGCGCTTCGTCGACGACTGGGAGCGCGTGGCCCGCGAGCTGGTGGGCCGCCTGCAGCGCGAGGTGCTGAGCGCGCCCGAAGACGACGCGCTGCGCGAGCTGCTGGCCGAGCTGCGGGCGACCCCGGACGTGCCGGCGCGCGTGTTCCAGCCGGACCTCACGGCGCCGAGCGGGCCCACGTTGGCCATCCGGCTGCGGCGCGACGACCTGGTGCTCGGCTTCTTCACGACCATCACCACGTTCAATGCGCCGCACGACGTGACGCTCGAGGAGCTGCGCATCGAGAGCTACTTCCCGCTGGACGACGCGACCGCCACGGCGTGCGCGGCGTTGGCCGCGGCGGGGTGAGCATGGCGCGGCGCTGGCTGCTGGCGGCGGAGCGTTGCGTCGCGGGGGCCGCCGCAGGGTGAGCACGGCGCGGCGCTGCCCGCCGGGGCGAGCGCGGCGGAGCGCCTGTTGCTCCGTCAGTCGGCTGCCGCGTGGCGCAGCAAGAACGCGCGGGTCGCTGCGCTGAATGCCTCGGGGTGGTCTTCGTGCGGGAAGAGACGCGCCCCCGGCAGCGTGACCAGCTCGGCGCCCGCCGGGAACTGCGGGAGCATGGCGCGGGCGCCCGACACCGGGAAGAACGGGTCGTCGCTGCCCCACAGCAGCAGGCTCGGCGCGCTCAGCTGGGCGTGCGTGCTGCGTAGCCCGGCGAGCACGTCGGGGTCGAGGCCCTTCAGCAGGCGCAGCTGGCCCGCGAGCACGTGTGGGTCCGTGGCCAGCGGCTGCACGAACCAGGCGCCGAAGTCGCCGTCCACGTAGCGCGGGTTCGTGAAGCAGCCGCCGAAGCCGAGGGCCGAGCGACGAAACGCGCCCACGCTGAGAGCGCGCATGACGAGCTGGATCAACCCGGGGACCCGCATGGTCAGCGCATACAGCTTCAGCTGCCAGGGCGTGTGCCCGGGGATCTCGGTGTCCGCCATGACGTGCGCGAACACGCGCGGGTCGTCGGCCGCGGCCAGGCGCGAGATGGCCGCGCCGCTGTCGTGACCCAGGTAGGCGAAGCGCGTCAGACCCAGCAGCTCGGTCGCGCGCCGCACCGACGCGCCGTGCGCGACGAGGTCGATGTGCGAGCGCTCGTCCCACACGCTCTGGCCCGTGCCCGGCAGGTCCAGCAGGTGCACCGTGAAGTCGCGCGCGAGGTGCGGGACTACGCGCCGGAACGTCGCGGCGTGCAGCGGCCAGCCGTGCACGCAGACCAGGTCGGGGCCCTGCCCGAAGCGGTAGTACGCGAGCTGGGCGTGGCCCACGTCGAGCATGCGGTCGGGCGCGCCACCGAGGCGCGCGCTGACGTCGCCTTCGGTGAGGGCGTGGGCGGCGCCGACATGTGGGTCACGCGTCTGTGTGCTGGCGTCGTGGGCTGGAGTGTTTGCGTGAGGCGCGGCGGAGGTGTTGGGCGATGTCATTCCGACAGCCTGGGGGCGCGCGCGCGGGTGTGCGATTACGTGCCCAGGTAATGCCCGGGAGGGACGTCAGCCCGTGCGCTACACTGCGCCCGTGCGCCGCCCCGTCGATCCTGCCGCCGTCACGCGTCTGCTCGAAGCGCTGGGCCGCCATGCGCGCGGCCCGGGAGGCGTCTACCTGACCGGAGGAGCCACCGCGCTCCTGCTCGGTTGGCGCGGGTCGACCAACGATGTGGACATCAAGCTGGACCCGGAGCCAGACGGGGTCTTCGAGGCCATCGCGGCGCTCAAGAACGAGCTGGACGTGAACATCGAGCTCGCGTCGCCAGATCTGTTCATCCCCGAGCTGTCCGACTGGCGCGAGCGCTCGACTTTCGTCGGACAGTTCGGGCCGTTGCGCGTCTTCCACTACGACTTGCGCGCTCAGGCGCTGGCCAAAGTGGCACGCGGAGCCGACCGGGACGTGTCGGACGTGCGTGCGATGCTCGCGCGGGGACTCGTGTCCCGCGAGGAGCTGCGCGCCGCGTTCGAGTCGATGCGTCCGCGCATCATCCGCTTTCCGCGGCTGGACGAGGCGCGCTTCGCGGACGCTCTCGCGCGTGTGTGTGCCTTGGAGGAGCTGACGTGACGCGCGGACGAGTGTCGGATGGACACGCGACCGAGCGCCTGCTCGAGCCGCTTTCCGCGCTAGGCCCCCTCGAGGACCTCCCGGGGAGCGAGGCCGTGTTGGCAGGGCTGCGCGACGTGGCCGATGGGGTCCCGTCCGTGGAGGCCGCTTTGGTTCAGGTCATGACGCGCCGCTTCGCCGAGCATGGGGTGCACGTCTCGCGTCTGCCTGAAGATGCGGAGCTGGTGCTCTATCGACGCTTGACCGACGAGCGCTGCGCCGAGGACGACGTGTATGGGCGCTACAACGCGCTGCTGGAGGACCTGGTGAGCTTCTTGTGCGCGCTCGACCAGCGTCGCGCGGTGCGTGCACGTCTTTCGAACGGGGTGGTGCCTTAGCCAGCGCGGCGGTGGGACCCGACCCGGCGCTCACGTGTGGACCCGACCCGGGCGCGCAGCGAGTGCCCAACGCTCACGGCGAGGCGGCTGCGGCGGGCTCGAGGCGTTGGCAAACGGCCTCGGTCAGCGCGCCTGGCGCGGGCAGCTCGGCGCTGGCGGTGCTGGCCTTGAGCGCGGCGTCGCCCCACAGCACGCAGACGTCGGCCGCGGCGGGCTCGCTCAGGCTGAAGGCGCCCGGGACCCGCACGCGGTTGCCGCAGCGCACGTCGTCGCCGTCGAGGGGCAGGCTCCACGCACCCGCCTGATAGACGGCCACGCGCTGCTGCCCCTCGTGACCCGGGCGACAGCTGAGCTGCACGGCGAAGCGGTCGGACAGCAGGAAGCTCTCCGGGTCTTCCGTGACGCTGCCATGACGCTCGCGCAGGACGGTCAGGCTGAGGTCGGGCCGCGCCTGCTGCAGCGCGGCGTCCGAGGCGCCGACACGCTCCTGCGGCTCGCTGGGAGGCTCGCTCGGGACCACGCGGGCGATGCCACGCTCGGGCTCCGCCGGTTCCGCGGGACGCAGCACGAACACCCACGCGGCGGCGGCGGCCACTCCGAGGGCGGCCACGGGGGCCATCCAGCGCGCACGCTGGAAGCGCGGGTGGCTCAGCACGGGGGCCACGGCGACGGCGGGCGCCGGCACGGGCGGCGACGAGGCGCCTGGGGTTGCTGCGCTCGGGGGTGAGGAGACGTCGGCGTGCTCGGACGGCTCGTGTGCGTCGGCCAGCGTGGCACCCGCAGGCAGACCGGGCAGCGCGGGCAGGTCCATCGGCTCCGCGCACGTGTCGGCGCACGCTCGGCACGCCGGGCACGCGCCCAGGTGCTCTTTCACGGCGCGCGCCTCGTCGCCCGGCAGCTCGCCCAACACGAAGCGCTCGAGCCTCAGCCACGACACGGGGGTGCTCACGCACACGAGCTCCTGCTGCGTGTTCATGCGGCACCCCCCGCGCTGGCGTCATCCGTCGCGTCCGTGTCCGCGGTGTCTTGCGCGGCCTCGCGCGCTGCGCTCTCCTCGCTGAGCGCGCCCATCGCCACCAGCTCGGCGCGCAGCGTGGCCATGCGGCGCACGACGGTCTTGCGGCTCACGCCCATGACGCGCGCGATCTCGGTCTGGTCCAGGTCGTCCCAGTAGCGATAGACCAGCACCTCCACCGTGGCCTCGTCCAGCCGCTCCATGAGCTTCAGCAGCAGGTCCTGTCCCAGCACCTGCTCATCGCAGCGCGTGCGCACCACAGCGCGCAGCGCGGGGGACTCGCGGTGCAGCAGGCGGGCGTGGGTGTTGCGGTCGCGGAGCATGGTCAGGCAGCGGTTGGTGACGGCGCGGTAGAGGTAGGGGAGCTCGACGTCGACGGCGCCGCGCTCGAACAGGTCGGTGAACAGCCCCTGCACCACGTCGAGGGCATCGTCGCGGTTGCCCAGGAGGCGCGTGGCCTTGCGCAGCAGCGCGGGCCCGTAGCGGCGGTAGATGTCCATCGGCGGAGTACAGGTGACACTACGGGGCGTTCCTGCAAGCGCGGTAGGCCCCGTTGGGGTGCGCCTCGTCCAGCACCACCTGGCAGGTCTCGCTCGCGCCGCAGTCGGCGTCGGCGCTGCACTCGCTGCAGGCCTGCCACGTGGCGATGGGGGCGCACACGTTCCCGGCGCACTGCGTGGGGCTCTCACAGGCCACGCCCAGCGGACGCTCGTCGACGGTCACCGGGTCGGCGCACTCCTCGGCGACGCGCACGCCGAAGTGCGCGATGATGGCGCGACCCGTGCCGCGCTTGTGGATGCGGAAGCGCATCAGCCCCGGCCAGGTGGGCACGCTCGTGAGAAACGACACGGGCTCCCAGTCGCTCGCCACCATCGGCTGTGTGTGGTCGACGCTGCCGTCGGCGCCGTAGTCCACCTCGATCTGCACCTGCGCGCTGTCCTCCACGTCCGCGATGACCTCGAAGCGCAGGCAGCCGGCCGTGCCGCTGCTCACCTGCCACAGGCACTCGTTGGTGCTCGCGGTGTAGAGCCCCCCGAAGGCGTCGCAGACGCTCTGCACCTCGGCCGGCTCCACGTCGAGCCCGTCGGCGTCCATGCGCTCGCTGGTGGGCTTGCCCGTGACTTGTGAGAGCACGGTGGGGGTCTCCACCAGGTCCACGCCGTAGTCGCTGGGGTGCCAGGTGCCCACCCGCGCGATGCGGCCGGCCTCGACGTCCCAGGCGCACAGCGTGTCGCCGCACCAGGCTTGGAACGAGGGGTCCTCGACCTCTTCCTCGCAGCCCGCGACGAGCGGCAGCAGGAGGGCGGCGATGGCGTAGCGGAGCGCGGCGTGGGGCTTGGTCTTGTGCATGGGGATCCGTGTCTGGGTCATGAGGTGCCTCGCTTCAGAACTGAGCCCGCAAGCCCGTGACGATGGACGCGCCGCCGCTGTCGTGGCGGTCGCCGAGGTCGTTTTGGAGGATGGGGGCGTACGTGTAGCCGCCCTGCAGGTAGAACCCCGCGTGCCGCCACGGCATGAAGCGCAGGCCCAGGGCGCCGCTCAGCTGCACCCCGTAGTCGGTGATGCGCACCGTGCGGTCTTGGTCACGCCCCGGGTCGAACACCGTGCGCGCGATGCCGAGGCCCACGCCGCCCTGGGCGTAGCCGTACAGCCAGTGGCCGGCGAGGGGCAGCGTGCCGCGCAGCTGCAGGCCCACCGCCCACGCGCGCCAGCGGTAGTGGTCGTCGTCCTCGGTGCTGAACAAGCCGCGGTAGAAGTCGCGTGACTCGAGGCTGTCGAAGGTCAGCAGCACGCTCAGGTGGCGGAAGACTTGGCGCTCGACGACGGCGGAGATGCGCGCGTCCCACGCGCCGTCCAGGAATCCGGGCTGGTACCCAAACGCGTTCAGCCTGTCCGTGTAGTCGCTGGCGCGACCGCGGTGGGTCATGCCGAGGCCCAGCTCGAGGCCCCAGGCCATGCTCGGACCGCGCTGGCCTTCCCGCGCCGTGGCCTGCTCTTCCGTGATCTCCTGACAGCCGCTGGTGCCCAGCACGTGTACGCCTCGCGCCGGCAGGGTGACGCTGCAGCTGCGGATGGTGCTCGCGCCGCGCCACAGGATGTCGTAGCGCCCCGGGGGCAGCGCCAAGCGTAGCGCGGCGCCCGCGGCCTTGGTCAGCTCGGCCATCACGGCGCCGCCGCGCGCTCGCGTGATCAGCAGCTGCCCCTCCACGTTGGCGGGGAGCTCCAGCTGCGCGGAGGCGCGCGCGGGGTAGGTCAGCGCCACGGCGCCGTGGCCGGTGAGGTTGGTGTCCAGCGTGACGTGCTGGCCGCCCACGGCAGTGCGCGACGTGTCTTGCAGCGTGCGCGCGTAGGCGTAGCGGTAGGCCTCGTCCAGGGCCACGCGGCCGTCGCGGTTCTCGTCCGCGCCGCCGCGCAGGGCCACCAGCAGGTGGTGCGTGAAGTACCCCGCGGACAGGCGCTCGGATTCCTGGCTCAGCTCGGTGCCGCTGCTGCTGGCCATGACCGCCACGCCGCGCGTCTGCAGCTGCTGGATGGAGTTGTGCGAGAAGTCGGCCGTGGGGTTCGCGCCGCGCACGCGGGAGTAGGCGCCGCTCTGGCAGGCGTCCAGCACCACCAGCGTGAGCGTGGCGGGCAGCGCGTCGATGGCGCTGCGCAGCTCGGTCAGCGGGAACTCCTCACGGCCCAGGCGGAGCGCCTGCGACTGGGCGTGCCCCGAGTAGTAGAAGAACACCACGCTCTGCTCGTCGCGCGCGGCGTGCGCGGCCAGCCGCTGGCGCAGGCGGGCGAGAGAGGCGCGCAGCTGGGCGCGGGTGGGCGAGTGCAAGAGGTCCACGCCAGCGGGCGGGTAGTGACCCAGCTCGACCAGCACCTCGGCCACGCGGTCGGCGTCGCGCTCGGCGAAGGCCAGCGGCTCTTGGCCAGGGCCCCCCGCGTTGCTGCCCACCACCAGCGCGTAGGCGTGCGCGTCGGGGGCGAGCTCCATGCGCTCGGGGCGCGGCGCGCTGCCCTGAGCCTGGCTGCGGGCCGGGTGGACCCCGTGCAGCGCCAGCAGCGCAGCGCACAGGGGCCCGAGGAGGTGAGGCGTCTTCGGCATCTTGTACGTGCTAACGCGCGAACCGCCGGGGGTGGGACATGGGCCGCGAAAATTTTGGCGCTCCCGACGTGGATGTGGGTCAGGAGAGCGTCCGCGTGGCTGGGCACAGCCGAGATTCATCACGGCGATGGTGGAAGTGAAGCCGGTAGCGTGGGCGGCGCGAGCTTGGCGGACACCGCTCCGTCGAGGCGGGCGTTGGAGACCCTGGGTTCTACGCTCGGAGTACGTAGGTGTAGAGGCTGTTCGATGCGCCGTTCGCTATCCGCAGCTGCGCCCACGCCGTTGGCCAGACGAGTCCGTACTCGCCGCGCAGTCCAAAGGCGGTCGGGCTGGGGGACAAGGCACCATCGAACTCCCACGTGCCGCCCCGTGTGCGGCGCAGCACCTCGCCGCTGTAGCCGCCGAGCGCCTTCGCGAAGTCGCGCAGGTTCCGTTGCCGTTGCCCCGAAATCCTCGCCCAGAGCCCACCAGGGACCGCTTCTACCAAGACGTCGATGAACTCCTCCAGCTGCTCGACACTGGCAACCGAGTAGTCGAGCTCGACGCCAGTAACCACTCGCACCATCTCAACGAGGTCTTCCGAGTACGCCCGCATGACGTCCCCGGGGAGCGGTCGCGCTTCTCCGTCCTTCATCGATCCGATCCGTACCACGCTCGCTCATGCGAACCCACAGACTTGCAGGGACAATGCATGCCCGCGCTGAGCGAGCCACGTCGCGCGCTCGATGCCCACGGATGACGACCTCGACGCCAGAGCCACTCCAGACACCTGATGGCTGTCGTCCCGCCGCGCGCGGGCTTCAGGGGAGGAGCGGCGCGAGCAGCCCGAGGGTCACGTCCAGCGCCGCCGCGCACGCGACCGTGTCGGGGTCCGTTGGCGCCGTGGGCGACTCGCAGCCAGCCGCGTCGAAGCCGTGGTCGGCGCCAGCGTAGATGGTGATCGCGTAGTGGTCGGGGGCGCTCTGTGCAGCCGCGTAGCCGTCGGCCTGGAGCTCACGCGTGCCCGTCTGCGTGATGGAGCAGTGGTCCAGCAGCGGGTCGAGCGACGCGTGCAGCACCTGGAGCGGCGGCGCGGGGTAGAAGAACGCGTCCACGTCCTCGCTGTCCGTGCTGAAGGGCAGCAGACCGTCGAAGCCGCAGCCCGGGTAGTACGCGATGGACTGCCGCAGCGCGGGCACGGGGCCGGGGAGCGCGGGGATGGTCACGCCCAGCGCTTGGGCCTCGCTGCGCGCCGCGAACTCTTGCAGTGCTTCGGGCAGGCGGTGGTGCGCGTAGAGCGCGGCGGTGGACGCGCCGTTCGAGAAGCCCAGCAGCGCGATGGCGCCCGCGTCCACGTCCGCCCGCGCGGCCAGCAGGCGGGTCGCCGCGTCGGCGTCGTAGATGCGGTCCAGGAGGCGCCGGGTCTTGCCGTCCGTGTCGCCCGTGATGGGCGGATAGGCGTCGGCCTGCCGTGGGTCGTCGTTGTAGTCGCAGAAGCCGCGCGAGCCGAAGCTGTCGGGCATGAGCACGACGAAGCCGAGCTCCACCAGGCGGATGGCCCAGCGCTGAAACTGCGCCTCGAGCCGCGGGCTGCACGGGCCCGGGTCGCTCGCCTCCGGCATACGGTAGAGGCCACCCGAGCCGTGCAGCACCAGCACCGCGGGGTGTGGGCCGGCGCTGGTGGGCGTGGCCAGCACGGCGCGTACGGGCTCGCCGCGCGCGTTGTCGAACGCGATGACCGAGCTGACCACGTCTGGCCCGAGGTCGGGCGCAGGGGGGAGCCCGACGTCTTGCTGTGTGGCGTCGCGCGAGCCGCCCCCGTCGGTTCCTCCGCCCCCAGCGCCGTCTCCGCAGCCGCTGCAGCCTGCGAGGCCAAGCGCGAGCAGGCAGAGCAAGAGGGTCGACGAGGCGCTGCAGAGGGTGCGGTGGTTCATGGGAACGGGTGCTGTGTGGCGGGCGCGAAGCCCTCCTGGGCCAGGGTGGCGCGCGGGTCGCGGACGATCTCCACCCGCGCGCGGGCGGTGAGCGCGGCCACGAGGTTGCCTGCTTCCACGGCCATCTTGAAGAGGGGATGTGCCTCGACGGCCACCACCGAGTGGCGCAGGTAGTTGGCGGGTCGCGCGCGCATGCGGGACAGGTAGTGCTTGCGCGCGTCCGACTCGTAGCCGGTGGTCACGCGCCAGTCGTGAAAGATGAAGACCCCGCCCTGCGCCGCGATCTCGTCGGCGCGCCGGGTGAGGGCCGCGTCGATGCACGACTGCAGCTTCTCGGCTGCCACGATGGTCCCGCGCGGGATGATGGACTGTGAGACGACCGCCGCCGGCCCCGCCCACCACACGAAGCCGTAGTCGGGGTCGAACACGTGCACGGGCCAGCGGTCGAAGGGGGGCTGGGGGCGGGGTGCGCTGGCGCTCATATGATGACCGAATAGTAACGTTTGAGTGTCGCAGGGGCAAACGGCGCGCTGGATCTCGGCGCGCCCGAAGCCCTCCGCGATCCCGTTCAGCACATGAAAATGGACGCGTTGGACTTGGCATGCGGCCCCGGTCGTGGCATCTATCAATAATGACTATATCGTCACGATTTGTTGTCGGGTGGGGTGGGTGGGCCCTGGGCGCCGCGCTCGCCCTGGGTGCGTGCGGGGAGTCCAGCCCCTTCGACCCGCGCACGGATCACGAGACGCTGGTTCCAGAGCATGCGCGGCTCGACACGCCCGAACCGCGCAACGCCAGCCGCGTGGCCGAGCGTGAGAGCCTGCTCGCGGAGGGCTGGGGTGAGGTCTCCCCGGGTCCCGGCGAGCCGCACGTCGCGCGCGTCTTGGGTGGCGGCTCAGCGCCGGAGACGGGCGCGCAGCCAGTGCGTCTGGCGGCGTTCGTGCACCTGGCGGACATCCAGCTGACGGACGACGAGTCGCCCGGTCGGGTCGCGCGCATCGACGGCCCCGGCATCACCTCCGCTGCTTATCGCCCGCACGACGCCTACTCGTGCCACCTGCTCGCCGCCATGACGCGCTCGATCCACACCGTCGACGCGGCCTTGCGCGACGAGCAGGGCGCGGGGCTCGACTTCGTCCTGCTGGGTGGCGACAACATCGACAACGCCCAGACGAACGAGCTGCGCTACCTGCAGGAGCTGCTCGGGCCCGCCGCGACCGTGGAGTGCGACTCGGGCGCGGACGACGACCCCGTCCCGGGCCTGCAGCCGGACCCGAACGACCCCAAAGACCCGTTCGACGCGCCCGGCCTCGCGCTGCCGTACTACTGGGTGACGGGCAACCACGACGTGCTCGTGCAGGGCAACCTCGTGCCCAACGCGCTGTCGCAGGCGGAGGTCACCGGTGGGACGTCCGTGGGCTTCGCGCGCGACTGGTCGCAGCCGGGCGGGCCGCTGGGGCGCACCCTCGCGCCCGACAGCGAGCGGGCCTACCTCAGCCGCGCGGGGCTGCTCGAGGCGGTGATGGCCGATGGCTCCGGCCACGGCGTGGGCGCGGAGCAAGCGGCGAGCGGGCGCGCGACCTACGCCTTCGACGTCCCGGACAGCCGGCTGCGCGTCATCGTGGTGGACAGCTCGGCGCCACGCGGCGCCGCCGGCGGGGTGATCCTGCACGCCGAGCTCGAGGGCACCATCCGCCCCCTGTTCGAGGCCGCCGCGCAGGACGGCAAGTGGGTCATCGTGACGGCCCACCACGCGAGCGCCTCGCTGGGCGACGGGAGCGGCACGGGAGGCGCGTTCGAGGCGGACGCGATCACGCCCGAGGAGTGGAACGACTTCCTGTCCGCGCAGCCGCACTTGCTGTTGTCGCTCGTGGCGCACTCCCATCGGCACCGCCTGAACGAGCTGAGCGGCGCCGAGGGGTCGGTGTTCGAGCTGCTCACCGCATCGCTCGCCGACTTCCCGCATCAGGCGCGCGTGATCGAGGTGACCGACGAGGACAACGGCTATGTGCGCGTGCGCGCGACGTGCTTGAACGTGTCGGTGCAGGGCGACCCAGTCGCCGCCGAGGGCCTGCGGCTGGGCGTGCTGGACTACGCCGTGGGCTGGGCGGACTCGAGCGAGAGCACGCCCGGGGACCGCAACGTGGACCTCTACGTGCCACGCCCGGCCGGGCCCTGAGCGCGACGACGGCACGAGGCACGAGGCACGCTCGCGCCAGAATCCGCGGCGTTCCACGTGCCACGCGGGCGGCCATGCTGCGCCGGGACTGGGAGGCAGCCAAGGACGGCGTCATGCGCGACGCGCTGCGCGCCAAGTTCACGCAGCACGCGAACCTGCGGGCCCTCTTGGTGGGCACGGGAGACGCGCTGCTGATGGTGCTGGAGGCGCGCGCTCGGTGTGTGGGGAGCGCGTCAGCAACTCCGCCCGGATCAGCGCGCCCGCGCGATGCGGCGACGCGCCCCGACGCGTTGGATGCGTCCGCTCCGGTCTTGCAGCACCAGCGCTTGGAGTCGGTCGCGCACCCAGCGGTCGGCGGCCCAGTGGCTGCGTGACTCGGCGCCGAGCGCGTAGCGACGCCGGGCCAGCGACCCACCCGCGGCCTCGCGCGTGTCCGTGCGGGCGGGAGGGACGTCGAGCGTGATGGGGTTGGTGACCAGCGCGAACGGCGGCGTGCTGTAGTCGTACGTGCCGTAGGCGACGCGCAGCCAGAGCGGCGTGTCGTGATCGGGCATCGTGACGCGCACCTCGTGGCGGGTGTGCAGGTTGGGCAGCGGGCGCGTCTCGACCACCTCGTTGCCCCGCAGCACCTCGAGCAGCGGCTCGCCCAGCGCGTCGCGCAGCTTCACCTCGACGGTGAGCCGGATGAGCTCGCCAGGCGCCGCGACGATGCGCTCGCCAGCGATGCGACCGTTGGCGGACCAGGCGATCGCGGGCCCTTGGGACAGGTACGAGCGCCCGCGCCGCGCGGCGTCCAGCACGCACGCTCGGTCGAGGCTGGGCGCGCCTCCGGGTGGCACCGGGCAGAGCACGAAGGTGCGCGGCGTGCCCAAGTGGTGCTGCGCGCGCCGGTGGAAGTCGCTGTTGCCGACGATGGGCACCTCGTTGCCGGCTTCCCACAGGTCGACCCAGTCGCGCAGCAGCGCCTCGGTGTAGCGCGGGTAGACGCCGTTCCACAGCTCGAGCGCGTCCAGCCCTTCGGCGATGCCTCCCCGGCGGAGCGCGTCGCGGTCCATCCACATGCGCGGGTCGTATTGGTGGCGGCTGATCCACCAGCCTGGGTGCGCCAGCGCGATGATGGCGCCGTCCGCGTGGGCGAGCGCCGCCGTGGCGTCCAGGTTGGCGTTGGAGGCCTTGCGGTACTCGCGGGCGTGTGCGCGCGTGCCCCAGACCACGGCGTGACCGAACTCGCCACCCACCTCGACGCCCGGCAGCACCAGCAGGTCCGCGCGCTGGGCGACCTCGGCGCCGTGGCTGCCTCCGTGGTCGGTCAGTACCAGCGCGTCGAGGTCCATCTGCGACGCGAGCTCCGCCACGACCGGCGGCGGTAAGCGCGCGTCGCGCGAGATACTCGAGTGCGCGTGGCCGTCCACCCCGAACGCGGCGTAGGTGCCGTCCGGCACCACGGTGAGCAGCCGCGGCCAGTCCTCGGTGACGGGGGCGGGGGGGCCTCGGCGCGTCCCGTGGCTCGCTTGGCCGCTGGACCCGCTCACCGCGACGACCAGCGCGCCGCACAGCACGCCGAGCGCGAGCGGACCGTGCCTAGCGCGCGGCACCTGGGTCCTCCGTGACGGTGGCCGTAGGCGCGTCCGTCGCCGTCGCCGTCGCCGTAGCCGTCGCCGTCGTGGCGGCCGTGGCGGTGTCCCCGTCTGCGCGGGTTGGAACGCCGAGCGCGCGCGCGATGTCCGCACCCACCAGCTGCCAGTAGCGGCGCGCCCCCGCGCGGTTCAGGTGGACGCCGTCCGTGCTCTCGCTCGCGCCGAACGGGGCCGACGGAGAGTCCGCGTCGATGACCACGGCGGGCACGTCGCCTGCGCAGCGGATGGCGCTGGCCGCCTCACGCTGCACGCTGCGCACGCGCGCGATCTTCTCGCTCCAGCCAGCGCGGCCGGGATTGGGTGGGAGCAGCCACACCACGCGCCGCGCGCCGCGTTCGCACAGCTCCTGCCCGAACGCGCGCACCAGCCCCGCGTAGGTCTCGCGCCAGGCTTGGTCGTGGTCCCAGCGCACGGCGCCAACGCGCCGCTGGCCGCGCATCAGCCGCACCGGCTGTGTGTCGTTGCCGCCCAGCAGCACCATCACGCCCAGGTGGCCGCCGAGGGCCGGCCCGCGCCGCACGCTGCGGGGCCAGTCGTAGAAGTCGGGGCGCGCGAGCCCGCTCGACGAGCGCCGACGCAGCTCCACTGAGACCCCTGCGGTGCCCAGCTCGCGCTCGACGGTGTGCCCGAGGTGACCGCCCACCGACGACGAGCCCAGCAGCACCGCCGTCGCGCGGGTGGCGGGTTCGGTCGCAGTGGCGCGCGGCGCGGCGCACACCAGCAGGAGCGCCCCCGCCAGCCACGGGAAGGTGTGGGCGGCGCCGAGGGCGCAGCGGCCCCGCGTGTTCACGGAGCCCCCCGGCTCGCTACGGCTGTTCCTGTGACCCACGGCGGGAGCATAGCCGAGATCCGGGGCGCGCGAGATGCCGCCACGAGCGAGGCGCCGAGAGACTGGCGCGCCGTCCCGAACGCATCGACCATGGGCCATGACCGACGCCAAGCGCTGGCCTCACGACGACCCCGCGGTGATGGCGCAGCTCTCGACCATGAGCGACGCGGGCTTGCACGCGCTCATGTGCGACTGCGCCGAGCACGCGCTCGCCGTGTGCGCGCCCATCCATCGCGACGCGGGGTTCGACCTGTTGCCAGACCACGGGCCCATCGACGTGAAGCGCAGCTGGCTGGCGGGCGCGTGCAGCGACGCCGAGCTCACGGAGGCTCAGCAGGGCGCGGTCTGGCACTGCTACTGGGGCAACCCCATCGCGCTCGGTGCGGCCGTGCTGGGTGCGGCGTGGCAGCCCGGGAGCGGGCTCGCGCTGGCGGAGGACGAGACCTACGCTGAGGCCATGACGTGGTTCGACACCGCGCTCGCCGCGGCCTGCGATGTGATGCACGAGGCGGTGGGCGGCGTCGGCGACGTCGTGTTCGGGCTGCGCTGGCGCGCGGACGGTCCCGCGGTTGCACCTGAAGCCGCCGAGGCTGCGCGCGCGGCCGAGCGCGCGTGGCAGCGCGAGCGCGTGACCGAGCTGCTGCGTGGGGCGGACTCGGAGCGGTGAACCGCCTACACTGGGGGTGATGCGACGTTCCCTCCGAGTGTCCCCGTTCCGGTCCTTCTCGCTTGGCGCGCTCGCGCCGTTCGTCGCCGCCGTGTTCGTGATCGGGTGCGCCCAGTCGCACGCGTCGTTCGAGGACGGCGGGGCGCGCGACACGGGCGGCGGAGGGGGTGTGTGCGCCGTGGCGGCGGACTGCACGCTGCTCCCGGCCAGCTGCTGCGGCGCGTGCGGCGCGCCTACCGCCAGCGACATGATCGCGGTGCGCAACGAGGACGTGGAGGTCAACCGTGCGCGTGCCTGCGCGTGCGGCGTGGGCTGCCCAGAGTGCTTCATGCAGCCGGACGCGTTCTTGCTGGCGGTGTGCGCGGCCGGCGCGTGCGAGGCGCGCGACCTGCGCACGGACGACCTGACGGTCTGCATCATGGACGACGACTGCCAGCTCGCTCCGCGCGACTGCTGTGGCTGCGGCCAGCTCGGTCTCGGCGACACCATCGCGTTCAACCCCAGCCGCGGCAGCTACGGGGAGCTGGTCTGCGACCCTCGTCTCATCTGCCCGCCGTGTGCGCCCCTCCTCGATGGCCTGCGCGCCGCGTGCGTCGCCGGCCACTGCGACGTGGTGGAGGCGAGCGCGCCCTGAGCGCCTGAGCACCCTGGCCGTGTGTCCGCTGCGGACGCGCTGGCATGCGACGTGCTTTCCCTCGCACGAACGCACGCCCAGCGCCGTCCCCATGCACCACGGTCCCGAGCTCACCGTCGTCCTCGTCGTCACCCTCACGTTGGTGCTGGGGGCGTTTGCGCGCGGAGTCAGTCAGCGCCTGAACTTCCCGTACACCATCCTCATGCTGCTGATCGGCGCGGTCATCGGCGTGGGCCTGCGCGTGTCGGCCGTGGGTGGGGAGACGCTGGCGCAGCTGCACCAGCACCCCATCTCGTCGGACCTCGTCATCTTCGTGTTCCTGCCGGCGCTGGTGTTCGAGAGCGCCTTCGCCCTCGAGCCGCACGCGTTCCGCAAGAACCTGGGGGCCGTGCTCATCTACGCGGGTCCTGCGCTGCTCGTCGCGGCGGGGCTCACGGCCGCGCTGGTGGTCGGGCTCACCCACGGCACCTGGAGCTGGACCTGGCCGGCCGCACTCGTCTTCGGCGCGCTGATCAGCGCCACGGACCCGGTCGCGGTCGTGGCCATTCTGCGCGAGGTGGGCGCCCCCAAGCGGCTCAGCCTGCTGATCGAGGGGGAGTCGCTGCTGAACGACGGGACCGCCATCGTGCTGTTCACCGTGCTGTTGAGCGCCTGGGTGTCTGGCGAGGCGCTGGACCCCGCGCACGCGCTCGGGCACTTCGCGTGGGTGGTGCTGGGCGGCGTCGGCGTTGGTCTCGCGCTGGGGAGCGTCGTCATCGCGTGGCTCGACCGCACGTTCAACGACCCGCTGGTGGAGATCACGCTGACCGTGGTGACCGCCTACGCCGCGATGATCGTGGCCGAGGCGCTGCTGCACGTCTCGGGCGTGCTCGCCATCGTGACGGCGGGCATCTTGGTGGCGGGTCCCGGGAGGGCGCGCATCAGCCCGTCCGTCGCCCACTTCCTGCACGAGTTCTGGGAGATGCTGGCCTACCTGGCCAACACGCTGATCTTCTTCCTGGTGGGCGTGCTGGTCGCCGCCAACGTGGGGGTCTCGTCCCTCGAGACGCTCTGGCTGTCGGCTCTCGTGTTCGTGGGCGTCGTCGCGGTGCGCTTCGTCGTGGTGTTCGCGGCGCTCCCTCTCGCCAACCGGACCGTCGCGCGCCCGGTCGACGCGCGACAGGCCACGCTCATCGCGTGGAGCGGGCTGCGGGGCGCCGTGTCCCTCGCGCTCGCGCTGCTGGTCAGCCAGCGCAGCGATGTGGACCCGCTGGTCGGGCAGCAGATCCTGCAGGTGACGGTGCTGGTGGTGCTGGGGACCATCGTAGTCAACGGCAGCACCACGGGATGGCTGCTGCGTCGCCTGGGGCTCGCGCAGGAGGGGCCCGCAGAGACGGTGGCCGCGCTCTCGGCCGAGGTCTCGGCGCTCGCCAGCGTGCAGGAGCGCGCTGTCGAGGCCGCGCAGCGGGGCGGGCTCCGCGGGTTGCCCTGGCCGTCCGCGTTGGCGGCGCTCCAGACCCGCCGCCTCGCTGCGGACACCGACCTGCGGCGCGCCCACGAGGTGCTCGCGCGCTCGGGCGCCCGCGAGATCGCCGAGAACGCGTGGCGCGCCGCCCTGGCCATCGAGCGCAGCACGTACCGTCGCGAGTTCGCCAGCGGTACGCTGGGAGCGGAGGCGCTCACCTGGCTGGAGCATGAGCTCGACGTCCACGGTGACCTCGTGGAGGCGGGCGACTTCCAGCGCGTGCCACGCCTCGACGCGCGACCCTCCATGCGGCTGATCGACCGCGTGCTGCGCAACCTGGGTGTGCCCTTCGGACGCTACGCGTTCCGGCGCATGCGCGTGCGCTACGACATCGCGCGGGTCTGCGTCACCGCGGCGACGGCCACCGAGCGCTGGCTCGCCGAGCGCGAGGGCGAGTTCCCACCGGACGTGCAGGCGTCGCTGCTGGCGGCGTACCGGGAATACCACGCCGAGGCGCGCGCGGCGCTCGAGGACCTGCGCGTGAACCTGCCCGAAGTGACGGAGGCCATCGAGCGGCGCCTGCTCGAGCGCGTGATGCTGGGCTTCGAGCAGCAAGCCTACGCCGGGCTGGACCGTGACGGGCGCCTGGCCGAGTCGCTGGCCCTCGCGACGTCGAAGGACGTCCAGAAGCGCCTTTTGCGGCTCTACTTCCAGGACGCCACGGTGCCGCTGCGCGAGACGGCGGAGCTGTGCCGCAGCGCGCCGCTCTTCCGCGAGGTCGACGACGACACCATGCGTCGCCTCGCCGAGATCACCGTCGAGCAGGTGGTCGACCCCGGCGAGTGGCTGTTCCACCAAGGCGACCCCGGTGACAGCATGTTCGTCGTGGCGCGCGGCGCGGTGGAGGTCTTGGACGAGGGCGGCGACGAGCCGCAGCGCATCGCCACGCTGGGTGGTGGCGACGTCTTGGGCGAGATGTCGCTGCTGTCGGGCGAGCCGCGCAACGCCGGCGCGCGCGCGCTCACGCTGGTCACGGTGGGGCGCGTGACCCGCTCCGACTTCGAGCGGTCGATGGAGGAGCGCCCCGCCATGCGGGACGTCATCTGGACGGCGTACACCCAGCACGCGCGCGCGAACGCCACGCGGGCGGAGGAGCGGAGCTCATGATGTGTAGGCGCCCTTCGCGGGACCCACGGACGTCCGCGCAAGGCTTGCGCGCCAACCTTGGCATGGCGCCTTCTTGCGCGGCTCGGCGCGACGCTTCGTCACGCGGAGAGGGGTGAGGCACGCGTGCTGCAAGTCCCGCGCTCTCGGTCTCGGCTCCCGCGTGACGTGCGCTCGCCGCTCGGAGGGGGGCTGCGCCGGCTGCGGCTGTCGGCGGCCGCGATGGTGACCGTGCTCACCGTCAGCTCGGCGGGCTACTGGGTCCTGGGGCAGCTGCACGCGCACGAGGTGCTCGCGCCCGCCATCCCCGCGCCGTGGCGCCCCTTCGACTGCCTCTACATGACCGTCATCACGGTCTCCACCATCGGCTACACGGAGACCCTGCCGTTGCCGCAGGGCGTGACCATGGAGGACTTCGAGGACGTGCGCTTCTACACCATGGGCGTCGTGCTGTTCGCGATGCTGGTGGTGGGCTTCGCCGTCTCGTCGGGGACGGCGTTCCTGGTGGAGGGCGACCTGCAGCGCTACTGGGCGAGGAGGCGATCGATGATCGAGACGAGCAAGCTGAGCGGGCACTTCATCGTGTGCGGCGGGGGCGTGACGGGCGAGGTCATCCTCGACGAGCTGCTGGCGACGCGCCACGCGGCGGTCGTGGTGGACATCGACGAGGCGCGCCTCGAGCAGCTGCGGACGACGCGCGGTGTGCCGGTGGTCCTGGGGGACGCCACCACCGACGAGGTGTTGCTGCAGGCCGGCATCGAGCGCGCGGCGGGGCTCGCGGCGGCGCTACCCGGGGACAAGGACAACGTCTTCCTCATCATCACGGCCAAGCGGCTGCGGACCCACCCCGGCATGCGCATCGTCTCGCTGGCCAGCGCCGACGCGGTCAGCGAGAACCTGCGCGCGGCGGGCGCGGACGCGGTCGTGTCGGCGTCCACCATCGGCGGCATGCGCCTCGCGTCGGAGCTCTTTCGGCCGCAGGTGGTGAGCTTCTTGGACCTGATGCTGCGTGGGCACGAGGAGCCCATCCGCTTTGCACAGATGCCCGTCGGCGCGGCCTGGGACGGCAAGACCCTGTCCACGCTGGGCGCCCACGAGCGCTTCGGGCTGCCCGTGCTGGCCCTGCTCCCCGAGGGCGAGACGGAGTTCCTGTTCAACCCGGGCGCGGACCAACGCTTGGCCGCGAACATGACGCTGGTCACCCTGGGGTCGCCCGCCCAGCTGAGCGCGCTCGAGCGGGCCCTCGGGGCGTCCACCGCCGAAGCCGGCTGAGCATGGCGTGACGGCCCACGTGGCGCCGCGCTCATCTTCAGTCGGCCGACTCGAGGTCGATCTCGGCCGCCCACGTGCGTCTCTGAGCGCTGCTCGAACTGGGCGGCCGTCTTCAAGTAGTCTCGGGTCATGGGCATGTTCCTCCGAGCTGTCGCGTTGGGCGCATGGTACGCGCGGCCGGCGCACTCTCCACCTCGGCGAGCGCGGGTTACGCGCCGCGCGGGCTTCGTCGTCACGAGCGCCAGCATGCTCGCCGTGCTCAGTGCAGTGGTCTTGCTCCACCCGCCGCCCGCGTCGGCCCGCGTGTTGCCGCCCGACACCCGGATGATCGAGGCGCTCCAGGCGGCGCGGCCGTCGTTCGAGCGCTGTGCGCTGGACTCGGGGCTGGCCGAGACCGCGTTCCACACGCTGGCGCTGCGCATCGAGACCGAGGGCCACCGGGTGGCGCGCGTGGTGTGGAGCCAGCCCTTCGTCGGGCCGCGCGTTCCGCCCCTGCTGGCGTGCATGCGCACCATCGTGCGCGTGGCCCTGCGGCCGCGTCGCCTGCACGTGCGGGCGTCGGTGCGCTTCACCTTCGTGCCGCTGCCGGACCTCGACTTCCCCATGCAGCCGGCGCCGGCAGCCCCCAGCCGCGTCATGAGCGCGGCCGAGGCCGAGCAGCTGCGCGTGGAGCTGGCTGCGCTGCCCGACGACGCCGCGCGTCTGGCACGGCTGAACGCGCAGGAGTCCGCCGGCGTGGCCATCCCGACCGACGCGGTCGCTTCCATCGAGGCCACCTTTCGTGCGCCGGACCTCCGCGTGGGGGGCGCGCTGTGTCGGGTGGTGTCCGGGCCGCGGGCGCTCGTGCGGGTGACGCGGGGGCTCCCCGGGCCCGACGCGAGGCGCCTGCGGGCGCTGACGCGTGGGCGCTGCGGGGTGGCGGTGCCGTAGCGGCGGGGTGCTCCGCGACGGTTTCCCCGGCGGGCGCGTTCAGGCCGCGCTGGACTGGCTCGCGGGCTCCAAGAAGGTCAGGAGCTTGGCGCCGAGCTCACGCCGGAAGGCCGGCGTCGTGGGCGGGCTGTGCTTGGCGCCCGCCAGCAGCTCGGCGTGCGAGAGCGTGGGGAACAGCTCTGCCGCGCGCGCAAGCAGGCGCTCGCCAGGGAAGCTGTGGTCGTGCTCGGCCGCCATCACGAACACGGGCGCGGCGAGCGCGGCGAAGTCGCTGGGGCGCGCCAGCGGCGGGACCTCCATGTTCATCCGGTAGCTCTGGAACGCGACGTTCAGGTAGTCGCGCCAGTCGTCGTCGGTGGTGGTCAGCAGGTTGCCCAGGAAGCGGTCGCGGTTGTTCTCGGTGGGCGACCAGCGGAAGCGCGCCATGGGCCACGCGAGCTTGGTCACACCCTCGAGCGCGCTGCCGTTGACCAGCCCCGCTGGCACGAGGAGGGCCAGGCGCGCGACACGGTCCGGCGCGTACGCGGCGAAGCGCTGCGCCACGAAGCCGCCCCAGCTGACGCCGAGCAGCAGCGTGCTCGGGAGCGCGAGCCCGTCGAGGACCTCGCCGAGCCACCGGGCGTGGGCGTCTCCCTTCACCGGCAGGCGCGTGTCGGCGCTCATGACCGACTGGCCCAGCACGTCCACCGCGTGCACGCGGAAGCGGTCGGTCAGGTGCACCAGCTCGCGCAGCAGCAGCGCGGAGGTGGCCATGGCGCCGTGCAGGATGACCAGCGGGGGGGCGTCTTCGGGGCCAGCGCTGAGCACGTGCGTCTCACCGAACGAGGTGGCCACGCGCTGCGTGGTGGTGGGGACGGGGATGTCGGTGCGGATGCGCTCGTACCAGCCGAGCATGCGCTCGCGGGCCTCGGCGTTCTTGAACAAGGTGCTCATGGGTCTCTCCGCTTCGGCGAGTGGTTGCGCAGCAGCTGATTTACTTGGTGGGCGACGAGCGCGGTGGGGTCCGAGACCGTGCGCTGTACCCACGCGATGAGCGCGAAGTAGAAGATGGACAGGTAGGTGACCGACAGCAGAGTGGGGTCGCAGCCGGCGGTCAGCTCGCCGCGTTCGCGCGCGCGTGCGGCCAGCGCGGCCACGGCGTGGCTGGCGCGCTCGGTCTGGGCGGCGAAGCGCTGCGCCCAGGGCGGGTCGGCGAAGAGGGACTCCTTCAGCGCCACCCGTGAGAGCGCGGGGCGCGCTTCGTAGAACGCGAACATCGCGGCGGTGAGCGCGCCCAGCTGCGTGGCGAGCGAGCGCTTGCGTCGCGCGGCCTCGATGGCGTCCGAGAGCGCGGTCTCGAGGTCCTCGTACAGCGCCGCGTGCAGCAGCCCGCGCTTGTCGCCGTAGTAGTGCAGCACCGTGGGCGCCGACACGCCCGCGCGCGCGGCGATCTCGCGCAGATTGGCACGCTCGAAGCCCAGCTCGTCGAAGGCGTTGCGCGCCTCGGCCAGGACGGCCTGCTGCGTGGCTTGCTTGGCGGCTTCGCGTTGGTTCGCGGGGGCGCTGGGGGGTGGTGGACGGGACGGGGTCACGGGGCGTGCGGGGCCATTTCATTGAACGTGTTCAACGAAATGGAGCGTAGGGGTCGGCGGCGCGCGGGTCAAGGGCGGGCGTGCTGCGGCGCATGCGAGGCTGGGCACACGAACGGCGAGCGACGCTCGTCGAGCTCCGCTAGAACCACGACACCCGTGGGGTTGCCCGCTCGCTGGGGTCGAGACGTGGTCTGTCTCACGCGCGGACCAGAGCGCTGGTGCGCAACAGAGGCGTCGCTCGCCAATGCTCCATGAGCCGCTCACGGTGGTCTTCGGGCAGACAGAAATCACGAGCCGCGACGACGGTCTTCCAGGCTCCGGCGAGCCGCGCCAGCGTGCTGTCGACCAGCCCCCGGACATGGTCTGGGCTGACTTGGATGCGTCCCGCCAACCGGTCGAAGGTGGCCGCGTCCAGCTGCGAGAACGGCTTGGTGGATGCCAGGTTGAGCGCCAGCGTACGCGACAGCTCGGGCCACGCTACCGTGGCCACCTGGTCGTACAGCGGCGCAAGGGAAGGCCGCACCGCGTCGCGATAGAGCAACGACCAGTTCTTGAGGTGTGCGTCGCCGTTGCCGCACGCGACCATCAGCACCAGGCGGCGAATGAACTCGTCGCGAGCCGGTCCACCCATGATCTGCTCGATGATGCGGGCCATCTGGTCGTAGCTGACGTGGTCGTAGCGGTGGAGGGGTGCGAGGTTCACGACCTGCGCGAAGTCCTCCTGATGGACCTTGCCTCCGGCTGGCGTACGGTCGTACCTGCGCACCGCCAACACGGAGGTGTCCGGCGGCGCGTATGCGCCCAAGCTGCCCGCGAGGTCGGTGGCTGACAGGAGTCGAAACTCGGGCACGTCGAAGCCCGCTTCCCGTGCCCAACGCATCATCGCGGCTTCGTTCTCTGGGATCTTGGGAAAGCGCTTCGAGTCCAGCTTGACCAGCCATTCGCCAAGGGCACCGTGAGCTGGCAGGGAGATCTTCTCCTCCGCGAGCAACACGGAGAACTTGAGCTGCACACCTGCCAGAGAGAACCGCATGGACTCTTGGTCGCGCGCGCCGGGCACGGCCGGCCCGATGGCATCGTCGAGGTGCGAAGGCTCCTCGACGCCCGACGCGCTCAGCAGCCGCACTTCGACGGCGCCAGGGAGGTCGCGCCCCAGCGCGCTGAGCAGCGACAGGTCATCGCCGGGGGCGAGTCCGAGGGCTTGCTCGAGGACGGGTCGCAGCTCGCCCTCTTGGTCGGGCACGAGGTTGGCGAAGAACGGCGGAAGGTCGCCTGGGTCCTTGCCCCGGTAGGCACGGGTCAGATCGTCCTCGAACTTTTGGCCGAGCACGGGACGCGGGTGGTGGCTTCGGTAGGCGTCGGTGAAGCGCAGCGACCAGCGGCCGCGAGGGTCCTCGGCGAGGGTCCCCACCACCAAGCCATGCAAGCGCACCTCGTACTCGGCGGTCATGCAGACGCTTGCAGCAAGTAGTCGATGGACGGGCGGTCGGACAGGGTCCACGCCGCCATGCGCTCGGTGAACGGCTGCAACACGGCGTTGAGGGTGGCCTCTCGGAGCGCGAGGAACGTGCCCACCTCCCCCCGGCGCAGCGCGTGGTGCGCTTCCTCCGAGATGGCGTGGGAGGCCATGACGGTGGCGTCGTATGCCGTGGTCGACAACGCGGATCGGGCGATGCCCGCGCCCGGTAGCAGCGCGCGGTTGGCGGGGCTCCCCTGAAGCTGTCCCTTGCCACCGACAAGACGCCGGAACGCGCGCGTGCGCTCCGAGTCGATCAACGCGGCCACGTCGAGCGGCTGTGCCGTCACGAGGTCGCGCGGGTGGAGGCTCGCCAGCGCGAGCACGCACAGTCGGCTCTCCGCCGCGCGAGCGTCGAAGCGCTGCGGGACGGTGGGCACGGTCGGCTGCTTCCCTACCAGGGCCAGCAGCTGGCGCACGGTCTCCTCTTCGTGCGCGCTCACGATGCGCACCCCAGTGCGTTCGAAGCGTCGATCGTCCAAGGGCGAGTCGCTCAGCAGCGTGCGCCACACCCAACGCGACAGCAGCGTGAGCGACCGCGCGCTGGGCTCTGGGTGCAGGTGAAAGAAGCGCGTGAGGATCGAGAGCACGGTCGTGCGTGGGAGCAGATGCAGGTGGGGCACTCCGGCGTGCTGACGGAGGAAGTCCAGCACGCGCGCGAGCGCAGGGCGTGCTCTTTCGGCAGTACCCGCGAGGAACGCCGGATCGTGGCGGTGATGCGCGTCGAGGCTGCGCGTCACGTCATGTCCTTCGAGGGCCACCAAGCAGCGCAGCAGGTCGCTGGACGGGAGCCGTCCCATGCCTTGCCGAGCGAGCGCGTCGCCGAGCCCTCGCAGGGTCGAGGGAGAATCGGCCTCTTGCTGGCCGTAGAGCGCGTCGTGGACCACCTCCCACGACAGGCGCTTTCCGGCGCTGTTCACGCGGTGGAAGATCTCGCGCAGCACGTCCGACTCGTGCGGGCCCACGTCCACCACGTAGGCGGGCACCTCGTACGCGCGGATGCGCGCGCCCGCCGTGCGTACGGTGCGGCTCAGCTCGGGGTCTGTGCCGTGCTTCCAGCGCGCGATCCACTGCTCCAGGCGTGGGCCATCCAGCAGCTCGTTCACGGGGACCCACCAGGTCGGGATGACCCCGCGCTTCGGTGGCGCGGTGAAGCTGTCTTGCGCCGCGTCGAAGTACACCACGTACGGGTCCGTCGGGGTGCGCGGCAGGGGGGAAGGTCGCGCCAAGCTGGCCGTCAGGCTCACGAGGCGCTGCTGACCATCGACGACATCGAGTGCGTGCTGTTCCTCCCGCGCGTGGATGACGAGCGGACCGAGCTCGAAGCGCTTGGCCGGACCGGGTCGCTGATGCAGTAGCAGCGACCCGATGGGGTAGCCCCGGTAGACGCTGTCGAGCAGCTTCAGGACGTCGCTGGCTTTCCAGACCAGCAGCGCTTGGGGCACGACGATACGCAGGTGTCCTGCCAAGACCCAGCTGGTGAGCTCGGGAATGGTCTTGTTCTCGGCGGCCAGCGCAGGGAGCGGGGTGGACATGCGGGTGAGCATCACCTTACGCGAAGGGTCTCGTGGGATCCAAAGGATGCGTCGGTCGCCACAGGGCAGGCGGCGCGGCTCTTGAGCGTTGACGCATGGGAGGGCGGTCGATACCGTCGCTTTTCTCTCTGGCTGCACGGAGCGAGCCGGCGAGGGGAGAGGCGACATGGGCGCGCGTTCGAGCACAGAGACAGCGTTGAGGGTGTTGGCGGCGTTGCTGGACGAGCCCACCTGGAAACAGGCCGAGCTGGCGCGCCACGTGGGGGTCTCGACGCAGACCGTGAAGCGCTGCCTCGAGGAGCTCGAAGCGGCCGGGGTGCCGCTCGTGAGCGACAAGGACCACCCCCACGTGTACTGGAGCGTGCCGCGGTCGTGGCTACCCGACGGGGTGAATCTGCCCCGTGAGCTGCTGGTGGACCTGCTGCGGCGTGTGGCCCGCGGGGCGACCGGCACCCACGACCGGCTGCTGGCGCACCTGGTGGATGCCACCCCGGACCTGCGCGACATGGTGGCGCGCGTGCAGGCCGCGCACGTGGCGGACGGCACCGGCTTCTCGTCGAGCATGATGGCCGCGCTCGAGGACGCTTCGGACAGCCACGCCGTGGTGCTCACGTACCGCAAGAGCCGCAAGGCCCCGGTGGAGTCGCGCGTGTGCTCCCCGGCCTGCTTCGTGGACAGGCACCAGCACCTCTTGGCGCGCTGCCACACCACGGGTCGCGCACGGCGCTTCCGGCTGGATCGCATCCTCGCGGTGCACACCGTGCCCGGCGCCGAGCACCGGCCCTTGAGCGACGACGAGATCAAGGAGCAGCTGAGCGGCGCGGTAGACGGCTTCCGCTCGCCCGGATCGCTGGTGTCCGTGCGCTTTCGCCTGATGGGCCCCGCGTCGGAGGTGGGCTGGATGATCGAGGACCTGCCCGAGGACCTGCACGTGGAGGACATCGACGAGGGCTACTTGGTCCACGGCCAGACGGGTGCGCTGGGCAAGCTGGCCGCAAAGCTGGTCACGTGGGGCGCGGTGGTCCGCTACGACGACGAGGACCTGCGGCGCGAGGCGCGACGGGTGGTGGAGGCGGCAGCGGGGGTGGTGGGTGAGACGGGGGGTGTGGGATGACGCGACAAGGGGAACAAGTGGTCAGTGCGTCGCAACCGGTGAGGCGGTTGCGTCACAGGCCCTATGTAGGCTCCCGAGGATGAGCTGGCGGGAGACGAGCGGTGAACGGCGAGCCAACTGACTTTTGGGGGAAGCTGCAGTCCGACGGTGATGGTCGGGTCGTGGCGTGGCATCCGCTCGAGGCTCACTGCGCGGATGTGGCCGCGTGCTGCGAAGCGCTCTTGCGAGACACCCTGCTCGGCGCCCGCTTGGCTCATCTGTTCGGCGGTGCCTCGCTGCATCCGGTCGTGCGCGACCGGCTCGTGGTGATCGCGGCGCTCCACGATCTGGGCAAGTACAGCATCTGCTTCCAGAACCGGGCCTTCCGTGTCCGCCTTCCGCAGGGTGGCCACGTCGCGCCCATCGTGAAGGGGTTGTCCTCCTCGGGTCGCGTGTTTGACCAGCTGCTCGACGTGCTGGCGCCGTTGGCCAGCTTCGGTTCAGCCTGGGGACCGTACCTCGCGGCTTCCATCAGCCACCACGGGCGTCCCGAGCGAATTGGTGACGCAACCGGGTTCGATCCAGCCTGGTTCGAGGCCGCTCACGGGCTCGATCCGGTCGATGGGATGCGGCGCCTCATGCGTGCCGTCGAGCGCTGGTACCCGAATGCGTTCGACACGGCGATTCCTGACCTCGAGCTGCCCGACCAGCCAGCGGCGCAACACTTCTTCGCGGGCCTGGTCATGCTGGCGGATTGGCTGGGCTCGGATGCACGCGTCTTCGAGTATGCGCAGGACACCAGCGACCCGATGCCGCTTGCGCGTGAGCGGGCCGCGCGCGTGGTCCAGGCGCGGTTCCTGGCGCCAGCGGGACTTCGTGCCGCTTGTCGTGCGGACTATGAAGTGTTCTCGACGCCAGACGCTGTGTTTGTCCCGCGTCCCGCCCAATGCGTCGTATCGGAGCTTCCCATTCCTTCTGTTGGCGAAGCGACGCTCACCGTGCTCGAAGCGGAGACGGGCTCGGGCAAGACCGAAGCGGCGCTCCATCGCTATGCGCAGCTGTTCCGCGCTGGTCTCGTCGACGGAATTTACTTCGCTCTTCCAACCCGAACGTCCGCCACGCAGATCCACCAGCGCGTCGTCCGCGCTGTCGCGAGCACCTTCGAGGCGCTCTCGCCGGAAGCGCGGCCACCCGTCGTGCTGGCGGTCCCGGGCTACTTGCGCGTAGACGACGTCAGCGGACAGGCGCTGCCGAACTTCAACGTGCAGTGGCCGGATGTGGGCACGAATCGCGATCGTACGTGGGCTACAGAGCACGCCAAGCGCTACCTCGCGGGGAGCGTAGTGGTGGGCACCATCGATCAGGCGCTCCTCTCGACGCTCGTCGTGGACCACGCGCATCTCCGGGCCACGTCGCTCTCGCGGTTGCTCTTAGTCGTGGACGAGGTGCACGCGTCGGACGCGTACATGACCAAGCTGCTGGATCAGGTGCTGGCGTTCCATTTCGCGTGTGGGGGACACGCGTTCTTGATGAGCGCGACGCTGGGAACGACCGAGCAGCGAGGTTTCATGGCGCGAGCCACGGCACCGCGAGCCTTGGCACCGCTTCCCAAGCGCCCCCCCTTGGCGCTGGCCGAATCCATTGGCGCGCCCTACCCCGCCATTCACCACGGGGGAACGCGAACGAAGCCCAGCACGGTTCCGGCGCTCACGCCGGGCAACGCCAAGACATGCGCCATCGAGCTCTGGCCGGCCATCGACGATGCGGAGTCCGTTGCGGAACGTGCGCTCGACGCTGCCCGTCGTGGGGCTCAGGTGCTCGTGCTCCGCAACACCGTCGCGGACGCGGTCGCAACGCAGCGTGCGTTGGAAGATCTCGTGACGACGGCGGATCACGGCAGCTTGTTTCGCGTTCGTGGCGTCGCGACGGTCCACCACGCGCGGTTCGTGCAGGGGGACCGCAGGCTGCTCGACGAAGCGGTCGAGGCGCGCCTGGGGAAGCACGCGGACCGCTCGGTCGGTTCGGTGGTGGTTGCCACACAGACGGTGCAGCAGAGCCTCGACCTGGACGCAGACCTCTTGATCACAGACCTGTGCCCGATGGATGTGTTGTTGCAACGCATCGGCCGCGTGCATCGGCACGCACGCCCAGCATCGGCGCGACCTGAAGGCTTTCGCGCAGCCACCTGCGTCGTCCTCGATCCCGGATCGATGGTGGCGTTCATCGATGCGCGCGGGGTCGCGCGTGGACAACATGGGTATGGACGGGTCTACGAGGACATGCGCATTCTCGAGGCGACCCGGGACCTGATGGTCGAACGGGATGTGCTGGAGGTGCCGGAGGACAACCGCATGCTCGTCGAGCGCGCGACACACCCCGAGGCGTTGGCCGCGGTGGTCGAGCGGTGTGGTCCCGCCATGGTAGCGCACGCCATGACTTCGACCGGGGCGCGCTTCGCGAAGGTCCAGCTGGCAGACGGGCACGTGGTCCAGCGAACGACCGAGATGGGGTCGTACGGGTTTCCAGACCGCGATACGGTCCGGCGCGTCGCCACTCGGCTTGGCGCCGAGGACCGCCTGTTGGAGTTCGAGCAGGGTTTCGACAGCGCCTTCGGGACGCATGTGCGGAGCGTGAAGGTGCCGCATTGGCTCGCGCAGGGTTGGCCCGCGACCGTCAGTGGACGCGTGTCGTCATTGTCAGACGGCGTTGTGACGTTCGATGCGCTCGACGCGGAGGGCGGGCGCTTGGCCACGTTCCACTACGACCGGCTGGGCCTCCACGCCGGTGCCCCCGAGGCCTCAACCGTCCACCAAGACACCACGGAAGCAGAAGCAGATGAATGAATCGGATCTCGAGGCACTGCCGGCTGGCGACCCCATCGACCTGCTGGAGCGACCCATCTTGAGCGTCGCGGATGATCGTGGCGTCGTCGCGCACCTGTCGTTGGCGGGGCTGTTGGCGCGAATCGCACGTGGCGACGATGCCGAGCTCGCGCTGCTCATGCCCCATCAGCAACACGCGATGCACGCTTTCGTGGTGCAGCTGATGGCGCTCGTCGCGTCGCGGGCTCCCGCGCGTGACGTGCCCAAGGACGAGGAGGGATGGCGTGCGGCCCTGCGCGCGCACGGTGGTTGCTCAGAGGCCTTTCAGCTCGTCGTCGCGGACCTCGGAAAGCCCGCCTTCATGCAGCCGCCGGTGCCGGAGGGCTCGCTCGACAAGTTCAAGGACGTTCCGACGCCCGACGCGTTGGACATGCTGGTCCTCGCCAAGAACCACGACGTCAAGATGGCGCGCATCCAACGGCCGCGTATCGAGCACTGGGTCTTCGCTCTGATCTCGCTCCAAACGCAGCAGGGGTTCTCTGGTCGCGACAACTACGGTGTCGCGCGCATGAACGGGGGGTTCGGCAATCGGCCTGGCTTCGGGGTCACGCCTTCGCTCGGCTGGACGCCGCGTGTCCTGCGGGACCTGGCGGTCGCGCTCCGGGAGCGCGATGCACTGCTCTCCGATGCACGGCCCTACAGCGCGACGGGACTCGGGCTGGTGTGGCTCACGCCGTGGGACGGCACGGAATCCCTCGAGATGGAAGCCCTCGACCCGTTCTTCATCGAGGTATGTCGGCGCGTGCGTGTCCTGCGGGTGGAGCGCGGCTTGTCCGTGGGCATGACGTCTACGAAGGTGCCTCGCATCTCCAGCAAGGAGTTGCTCGGCAACACAGGTGACCTCTGGACGCCCGTGGACGTGGCGCGCGGGGCGGCGCTCACGCTCCCATCGTCGGGTCTCCACTACGCGCGCATGGCGCAGCTGCTGTTCGACGACGACTGGGTGCGACCGCCGGCGCTCTCTGTTCAAGCCGCAGATGGAAGCCAGCCCCTGGTCGTCGCGCGAGCGCTGGTGCGAGGGCAGGGCAAGACCGAGGGCTTGCACGAGCGGGTCATCCTGGTCCCGGCAGCGTCTCGTGGCCTGTTTGCGCGCCCCGATGGGCGCGAGAAGCTCGGGGTGTTGTCGAAGGGACGCATCGAGGCCGCTCGGGCGCTGCGGCTGAAGGTGCTCAAGCCCGCAGTGTGCGCGCTCTTGCAGGGTGGCGCTGACGACCTCCGGCTCGACGACGATCGCGGGGACTGGCTGCTCGATGACCTGGACCGACTCATTGACCAGGACTTCTTCCCGAGGCTCTTCGCCGACGTCGAACGCGACGCAGACGATGCCGACGTGGGCTATCAGCAGTACCTGCGGACCATCGGTGAGGCGACGCTCGAGCGCGGGATCGAGAGCCTGCCTACTTCCGCGTCGCGACGTGAGCGCGCCATTGCGGCGGCGGAAGCCCGCTTTGCGGGCGGCATGCGGAAGAACTTCCCCCGGGCCTTCGAGGCCACGTCCACCCCATCCCATGGCGAGGAGACCCAGTCGTGACCGATACAACAGAAGTCCAAGAAGTAGTGCCGACGGTGCCTGAGGGCACTGAGGACAGTCCATTCAAGCGCTTCGCCGCCGCCGTCCGGGCGGTGTCTCGCGCGGTCGACGACGCGGAGGGCGGTCCGCTGACTCGAGGTGACGTCGCCTCTCTCCGGCGCGAAGATGGAGCGCGGTCGCCGGTGTTCTACAAACTTGCCAGCATGATGCTGCGCGACGTCCTGCCGCGTGGCGGCGAAGCGCAGCTCAGCGAGGCCGAGCGACGCTGGGCGCGGGTGGTCCACCTGCTCGCGCGGACGGCCGGACAACACGTCGTACGGGGGCCGAAGTTTGGGGCTGCGCTCGCAGACGCGGGCCTCGCGGAGGCGCGGTTCGTGCGGCTCTTGCGGGCCGAGGGTGACGCTATCGATCCTGCGTCTCGAGCGGCGATTGCCCCGCTCGTGCAGCAGGCGCTGAGCTTCGATGCGCTCGATCTGGCTGCGCTGATCGTCTCGGCGCCGCATCCCACGTTTCGATTCCATCTCGAAGACGGAGATGACGTCCGCCGCAGGGTCGCGCGCGACTTCTATCGCGTGCGGGCCACCCAGGACTAAGTCGTTCTCGTCCCCATCTCACTACGTTCGTTCTCAGACCGAAGGAAGCTCCATGTCATTTCTACAGATTCACACGCTCACGTCCTACCCCGCCTCGCTCCTCAATCGTGACGATGTCGGCTTCGCGAAGCGACTGCCGTTCGGCGGCGCGACGCGGACCCGCATCTCCTCCCAGTGCCTGAAGCGGCACTGGCGCACGTTCGACGGGGAAGGATCCATCGACTCCATCGAGATCGGAGGCACCATCGTCCCGATGGCCGTGCGCTCGCGGCGTTCGTTCGAGCGGCACGTGTACCAACCGCTCGTCGATGGGGGGGTCGCACAGGATGTCGCTGAAGCGGTGACCGACCGGCTGATGGCCGCCGTGCTGGGGGAGAGCGCCAAGGCGAAGAAGGCGAAGACTGAGAAGAAGGGCAAGAAGCAGGACGACGCCGATGCGGAGCGTGATGCCATTCAGACTGGTCAGGTGACGGTACTGGGCAAGCCCGAACTCGACTTCATGCTCACGCTCGGAAAGGAGATCGCGGCGCAGGCGAAGGACGAGGCCTCCGTTGAGAAGGCCACCAAGGCCGTGCTGACGAAGGAGCAGCTCAACAACCTCAAGACCCTCCGCCAGGGCGCCGGTCTCGATGCCGCGCTCTTCGGTCGCATGGTGACCAGCGACCATCTCGCACGCGCAGATGCTGCGATCCATGTGGCGCACGCCTTCACCGTGCACAAGGAGGACTCGGAGTCGGACTACTTCTCCGCTATGGACGACCTCGCGGAGGGGGACGATGCCTTGGGGAGCGGTCACATCGGCAACACGGAGCTGACGAGCGGTCTGTACTACGGGTACGTCGTCGTCGATGTCCCGCTCCTGGTGTCGAACCTGGAGGGCGGCGACCGGAAGCTCTGGACCGAGCGCGACCGTGCGCTCGCGGCGGAGGTGGTACGGCGGCTCGCGCACATCATTCCGACAGTCACGCCCGGGGCGAAGCTTGGGTCGACCGCGCCCTACGCCTACTCGCACTTCGTGATGGCCGAGTGGGGGACCGCGCAGCCCCGGACGTTGGCCAACGCGTTCGATGCGCCGGTGCGCGCGGACCACGACATCCTTCGTAGCGCCTACGACCAGCTGGCCGCCTACGTGGCGGACGTCGACGATGCCTACGGCAAGAAGACCGAGCGGCGCTACGTGGCCATTCGCTCGACGGACTCGCTGGGCAAGCTGGGTGGCGAGAAGGGCTCACTCGACCAGCTCGCGGATTTCTGCGCCTCCATGGTGCGAGGATGAAGGTCCTGCTGCTGCGTTTCGATGCGCCCCTCCTGTCGT